>NZ_DASYHS010000232.1:0-19444 GCF_035998295.1 Arenibaculum sp.
GGATCTCCTCGAATTTCATCTCCTGTAGTCCCTGCAGCACCTCCGTCCGCCTCATCTCCGCCCCCATAACCAAGCTGGAGCGATTCTAAGATCGGACAGATCACTTGCTACATACCCCGGACACATGACGTGTTACCGACACTCTGAAACCGGCCCACTTGCGCGATGGTGAGTGTGAACGTATGTTTTAGAGAGGAAACCGGGCGGGCGGCTACCCACCCGGTCTCCTTCATCTCAGGATCGAAAGTTCGACGGTGACGCCGAACAGCCGGAACCGGAGGTGAAGGAAGAAGGTCTTTTCGTCCATGGTTGTGGACCTTTCTTCCAGTGGCGGAGGGGGAGGCCCGTCCTCCCCCCTGACCACCCTCGCACCCCGACATGCGATCGGATGCGGTACAATTGCATTCGATCTGGAGCTCTCGGCCTCTTTTTGTGGCTGGACAACGCGGATGCGCGGCCGGATTCTGTCTTGCCGGGAGTGCGTCGGCGTTACGGAGGCCCGGGTGGATTGAGCCAGTTGACGATACCCCTGGCGGCGATGACGGTGCTGGCCGCCCTCGGCCTTTTCGGCGTGCTGGTGCTGAACGTGCTGCGCGCGATGTGGCTGCGCAACGCCATCGACAAGACGGCCGCGCGGCGCGACGACGAGGCTGCGGCCTTGGGCGTGCTGCGTCGGGAGTTCGCGCAGGCCCAGGCGGACGTCGCCCAGCGCCGGCTCCACCGCCAGAACCAGCTCAACCGGGTCGAAGAGGTGAAGCAGAAGCTCGACCGCGCCAAGCGCGACCGCGTCGAGTTCGTCCACGAGATCGGCGAGCCGGGGCGCGGGCTGCGCCCGTTCCGCGCCGACCTGTCCCTCGCGCCGGGCTTCGCCGAGGAGAAGCCGGAGGAGGTTCCCTTCAACCGCGACGTCTGGAAGCACCGCAACGTCGCCGACATCTGGGCGTCGTCGGCCCAGGCGGCAGCCGAGCAGGCTTCGCGCGCCTTCCCGGCGACGTCCGGCGTGGTGGTCGCGGGGATCGTCGCCGCAGGCGACGTGGTTGCGGGGACCGCTGCCGCAGGCGACGCCGCTGCCGTAGGCGACGCCGCTGCCGTAGGCGACGCCGCCGCCGCGGGCGACGGGGTGCCGGTGCAGGA
This sequence comes from Arenibaculum sp., assembly GCF_035998295.1. NCBI lineage: Bacteria > Pseudomonadati > Pseudomonadota > Alphaproteobacteria > Rhodospirillales > Azospirillaceae > Arenibaculum > Arenibaculum sp. The sequence goes on from NZ_DASYHS010000232.1 coordinate 1,135, forward strand.
GACGGCGCCGTGATGCCGTTCCTGTTCACTCTCGCCATCGTCTGCCTGATGCTCGCGGCCAGCGCCGCGTTCCACCGGGGCGAGACGCGATCCGCAGGCCTGAGGACGATGCTCGCCAGCCTGGAGAACGAGCGTGCGCTCGTGGCCCGCAAGGCCGACGAGTTGGGCACCGGCGTCGCCGCGCAGCAGGCGACCGCGCTTCGCCTGGACGAGGAGGCCGGCCGCCTCCGGCTGGAGGCTGACGAGCTGGATGCCGCGCTGCAGCGCCTGGTTGCCCAGCCCCGCGACCGGATATTCCTGGCCGACCGCACGCCCGGCCGGGCGCGCCGGCTCTGGGAGGCGGTGGTGATGCACGATGCCAATGCCCGCAGCCCCGCGCCCGGCTTCGCGCGGAGCTGGTCGGCCGGGCGGCGCTATCTGCTCACCGCCAACAACGAGAAGGACGCCCGGACCAGGGCCGACATCCGTTTTCCCGCCACCGGCGGCTTCCGCGTAATCGGGCTGAAGCCGACCACGCTCTGAGGCGTCCTTACCGGCCGAACACGTCGGCCCAGGTGTCGGCGAGGACCGAATCGACTTCCGGCATGGTGACCAGGTGGCCGAGCGCGTGCAGGCTGGTCACGCCGTGCTCGCTGATGCCGCAGGGGACGATCCCGCCGAAATGCGACAGGTCGGGGTCGACGTTGAGCGACATCCCGTGGAACGTGACCCAGCGCCGGACGCGCACGCCGATGGCGCCGATCTTGTTCTCCCGGCCGGGCTGGCCATAGGGCGCCATGTCGACCCAGATGCCGACGCGGCCGTCGCGCCGCTCGCCCCTGACGTTGAAGTGGGCGAGCGTCCGGATCATCCACTCCTCCAGGCCGCGCACGAAGGCGCGGACGTCCGGGCCGCGGCGCTTCAGGTCGAGCATCACATAGCCGACCCGCTGCCCGGGGCCGTGATAGGTGTACTGGCCGCCCCGGCCGGCGTCGTAGACCGGGAAGCGCGACGGGTCGATCAGGTCGGACGGCTGGGCGCTGGTGCCCGCGGTGTAGAGCGGCGGGTGCTCCAGCAGCCACACGGTTTCCGGCGCGGTGCCGGCGCGGATCGCATCGACGCGCCGGTCCATCTCGGCGAGCGCCTCGGGGTAGGGCACCGGCGCGTCGGAGATGCGCCACTCGATCTTGCTCATGGGGCGGGTCTCAGGGGATCGGTCTCAGGGGGTGGATCTCAGGGGGGCGTTCATGGGCCCGGGCCGGCTTTTTGACGGTGGGGCCCGATCCGGCGCGTTTCCGTGCTTGATCGGGCTCGGGGGATTTGGTATCCACCGCGGGCATTCGGCGCAAGCCCGCAAGGGGCCGGATGGACGTGGAAATGCGGTCGTGGCGGAATTGGTAGACGCGCAGCGTTGAGGTCGCTGTGGCCGAAAGGCCGTGGAAGTTCGAGTCTTCTCGACCGCACCAACGAAAAGCCCCGCCGGAGGAAACTCCGGCGGGGCTTTTCGTTTGTTCCTTCGCAGACGCGCGCTGGACAAGGCGGGAGCGCGTCAGTATCCCTGCGCTGCGGGGAAGGGGCCGGGCCCCGCCGATCTGACCGGCGCATCGCGGAAGAGTTCACATGGCCGACAATCTCAAGGACGCGGCGCTCGACTACCACCGCTATCCCAGCCCGGGGAAGATCGCGGTCCAGCCGACCAAGCCGCTCGCGACGCAGCGCGACCTGGCGCTGGCGTATTCGCCCGGCGTGGCCGCCGCCTGCGACGCGATCGTCGCCGATCCCCAGGAAGCGTCGCGCGTCACCGCCCGCGGCAACCTCGTCGCGGTCGTCACGAACGGCACCGCCGTGCTCGGCCTGGGCGCGATCGGGCCGCTCGCGGCGAAGCCGGTGATGGAGGGCAAGGGCGTCCTGTTCAAGAAGTTCGCCGGCATCGACGTCTTCGACATCGAGATCGACGAGACCGACCCCGACCGCCTGGTCGACGTCGTCGCGGCGCTCGAGCCGACCTTCGGCGGCATCAACCTCGAGGACATCAAGGCGCCGGAGTGCTTCTACATCGAGGAGAAGCTGCGCGAGCGCATGCGCATCCCCGTCTTCCACGACGACCAGCACGGCACGGCGATCATCGTCGGCGCCGCCGTCACCAACGCGCTGCGGCTGACCGGCAAGCGGATCGACGAGGTGCGCCTCGTGACCTCGGGGGCCGGGGCCGCGGCGCTCGCCTGCCTCGACCTGCTTGTGGACCTCGGCATGCCGGTCGGCAACATCACCGTGACCGACATCGCCGGCGTGGTCTACGAGGGCCGTAACGAACTGATGGACCCCCGTAAGGAGCGCTACGCCAGGCGCACCGAGGCGCGGACGCTGGCCGAGGTGATCGGCGGCGCCGACATCTTCCTCGGGCTGTCCGCGCCGCGCGTGCTCAAGCCCGAGATGGTCGAGCGGATGGCGTCGCGGCCGGTGATCCTGGCGCTCGCCAACCCGGTGCCCGAGATCATGCCGGAGGAGGTGAGGGCGGTGCGCCCGGACGCGATCATGGCGACGGGGCGCTCGGACTACCCGAACCAGGTCAACAACGTCCTGTGCTTCCCCTTCATCTTCCGCGGCGCGCTCGACGTCGGCGCGACCGCCATCAACGAGGCGATGAAGATCGCGGCGGTCAAGGCGATCGCCGGGCTGGCGCTGGCCGAGCCGAGCGATATCGTCGCCACCGCCTATGGCGAGCAGCAGGCGAGCTTCGGGCCCGAGTACCTGATCCCCAAGCCGTTCGACCCGCGCCTCATCCTCGAGATCGCGCCCGCCGTGGCCAAGGCGGCCATGGACAGCGGCGTGGCGACGCGGCCGATCGGGAACTTCCCGGCCTACCGCGACAAGCTCAACGAGTTCGTCTTCCGCTCGGGCCTGGTGATGCGGCCGGTCTTCGCTCGGGCGAAGCAGGACCCGAGGCGCATCGCCTATGCCGAGGGCGAGGAGGAGCGGGTGCTGCGCGCGGTCCAGGTGGTGGTCGACGACGGGCTTGCCCGGCCGATCCTGATCGGCCGGCGCGAGGTCGTCGCGCGCCGGGCCGAGCGGCTCGGCCTGCGCATCCGCCAAGGCGACCATTACGACCTCGTCGATCCCGAGGACGACCCGCGCTACCACGACTATTGGACGCTGTACCACCGCCTGATGGAGCGGCGCGGGGTCTCCCCCGACGCGGCGCGCACGATCCTGCGCACCAACACCACCGTGATCGGCTCGCTGATGGTCCGGCGCGGCGAGGCGGATGCCGTCGTGTGCGGCACGATCGGGCGCTACACCGCCCATCTCGACGACGTGCTCGACGTGCTGGAGCTGAAGCCCGGCGTGCGGATGCCGGCGGCGCTCAGCGCGCTGATCCTGCCCAAGGGCACGTATTTCCTGTGCGACACCTACGTCTCGCCCGATCCCGGCCCGGACGAGATCGCGGAGATGACGCTCCAGGCGGCCGAGGAGGTCCGGCGCTTCGGCATCGTGCCGAAGGTCGCGCTGGTCTCCCACAGCAGCTTCGGCAGCCACGACGACCCGGACGCGCGGAAGATGCGCCTCGCGCTGGCCGAGATCCTGCGCCGCGCGCCCGACCTGGAGGTCGAGGGCGAGATGCACGCGGACGCCGCCCTGTCCGAGGAGATCCGCGACCGGATCTTCCCGAACTCGCGCCTCAGGGGGGCGGCGAACCTGCTGATCATGCCGACGCTGGACGCGGCCAACATCGCCTTCAACCTGCTGAAGGTCCTGGGCGAGGGCCTCTCGATCGGGCCGATCCTGCTGGGCTGCGCGAAGCCCGCCCACATCCTGACCCCCTCGGTCTCGGTCAGGGGCATCGTGAACGTCTCGGCGCTCGCGACCGTGGACGCGCAGATGCAGGCGGCGGAGAGCGGCGGATGATCCGGGCGGTGCCGGCGGCACGGGGCGTGGCCCGATGACCGGCGGGCCTCCCGAGGACGTCCGGGACCAGGATGCGCTGCGCGATCCGCCGGCGCGGCCCCTCGGCCCGGCGGACGGACGGTCCGAGGACGAGGCGGGCGAGCGCGACTACGCGCCGCTGCCCGACCTCGTCCAGCAGGTCCGGGAATGGCTGGACCAGAATCGGCTGGACCTGATCGAGACGCTGACCTCGGACCTGCACTCGGCCGACCTGGCCGACCTGCTGGAGCAGGTCGGCGCCGAGGAGCGCCGGCTGCTGCTGCAGGTCCTCCGCCCGAACCTCGATCCCGAGCTGTTCGCCCATCTCGACAGCTCGATCCGCGAGGAACTGGTCGAGATCATGGAGCCGCGGGAGATCGCGGCCGCCGTCGCCGAGATGGAGAGCGACGACGCGATCGACCTGATCGAGGACCTGGACGAGGAGCGGCGGGCCGAGATCCTGGCGGCGCTGCCGGCCGAGGCGCGCGCCCAGGTCGAGGAGGGGCTGACCTACCCCGAATACAGCGCCGGCCGGCTGATGCAGCGCGACCTCGTCGCCGTGCCCCAGTTCTGGACCGTCGGCAAGGTGCTGGACTTCCTGCGCGCGTCCGGCGACGACCTGCCGGAGGAGTTCTACGACATCTTCATCGTCGATCCGATGCACCGGATCGTCGGCAGCGTGCCGATCTCGCGCGTGATGCGCTCCAAGCGCGCGGTCAAGGTCCAGGACATCGCGATCGAGGACATCCACAAGATCCCCGCCACCATGGACCAGGAGGAGGTCGCCTTCCTGTTCCGCCAGTACGGCCTCGTCTCGGCGCCGGTGGTCGATGCGGCGGGCCGCCTGATCGGCGTGGTGATGGTCGACGACGTCGTCGACGTGATCGACGAGGAGGCGGAGGACGACCTGCTCAAGCTGGGCGGCGTCGCCGACACCGACATCTATCGTGCCGTCCTCGACACGACCAAGGCCAGGTTCTCCTGGCTCGCGATCAACATGGTGACGGCGTTCCTCGCCGCGTCGGTGATCGGCCTGTTCGAGGCGACGATCGAGCGGATCGTGGCGCTGGCCGTGCTGCTGCCGGTCGTGGCCGGCATGGGCGGCAACGCCGGTACGCAGACCCTCACCGTGGCGGTGCGCGCGATCGCGACGCGCGAGCTGTCGGACGCCAACGCGCTGCGCTTCGTCGGCAAGGAGGCGCTGGTCGGCGCCATCAACGGCTCGACCTTCGCCCTGCTGGTGGGCGCGGCCGCGGGCCTGTGGTTCCGCGACCCCATGATCGGGGTCGTGATCGGCTGCGCCATGGTCGTGAACCTGTTCGTCGCCGGGCTCGCCGGCACGCTGATCCCGCTCGGCCTCACGAAGCTGCGCATCGATCCGGCGGTCGCGAGCAGCGTGTTCCTGACGACGGTCACCGACGTGGTCGGCTTCTTCGCGTTCCTGGGACTGGCGGCGCTGATCCTGCTGTGAGTCTCGGCCGGGCGGAAGGGGCTGGTTAAATACGGTTGCGTACGGTAGGTATACCGCAGCATCGCCCTACGCGCGCCCCGCCGGGCGGCAGAGTGCGCAAGCAGCGTGCGCAAGACGCTCAGGAGGAACGGTCCCATGGCATCCAACAGCCTTCCCGCCTTCAATTTCGACCTCGGGGAAACCGCGGACATGCTGCGGGCCCAGGTGGAGAACTTCGCCGCGGACGAGATCGCGCCGCGCGCCGCCGACATCGACCGGAGCAACGAGTTCCCGGCCGACCTGTGGCGCAAGCTCGGCGACCTGGGCCTGCTCGGCATCACGGTGGAGGAGGAGCTCGGCGGCGCCGGAATGGGCTATCTCGAGCACGTCGTCGCGATGGAGGAGATCAGCCGGGCCTCCGCCTCGGTCGGCCTCAGCTACGGCGCGCATTCCAACCTCTGCGTCAACCAGATCCGGCGCAACGGCAGCGAGGAGCAGAAGCGGCGCTACCTGCCGAAGCTGATCTCCGGCGAGCATGTGGGCGCGCTCGCCATGTCCGAGCCCGGCGCGGGATCGGACGTCGTCTCGATGCGCACGCGCGCCGACCGGAAGGGCGACCGCTACGTCCTGAACGGTAGCAAGATGTGGATCACCAACGGTCCCGACGCCGACGTCGCGGTGGTCTACGCCAAGACGGAGCCCGACGCCGGCCCGCGCGGCATCACCGCCTTCCTGGTCGAGAAGGGGTTCAAGGGGTTCTCGACCGCCCAGAAGCTCGACAAGCTCGGCATGCGCGGCTCCAACACCGGCGAGCTGGTGTTCCAGGACTGCGAGGTGCCCGAGGAAAACGTGCTGGGCCGGCTCAACGAGGGCGTGCGGGTCCTGATGTCGGGCCTGGACTACGAGCGCGCGGTGCTCGCCGGCGGGCCGCTCGGGATCATGCAGGCCTGCATGGACGTCGTCGTCCCCTACGTCCACGAGCGCAAGCAGTTCGGCAAGCCGATCGGCGAGTTCCAGCTGATGCAGGGCAAGCTGGCGGACATGTACGTCACGATGAACGCGTGCCGGGCCTACGTGTACGCCGTCGCCAAGTCGATCGACCGCGGTGAGGTGACCCGCAAGGACGCGGCCGGCGCGATCCTGTTCGCCGCCGAGAAGGCGACCTGGATGGCGCTGGAGGCGATCCAGTGCCTGGGCGGCAACGGCTACATCAACGAATACCCGACCGGGCGGCTGCTGCGCGACGCCAAGCTTTACGAGATCGGCGCCGGCACCAGCGAGATCCGGCGCATGCTGATCGGCCGGGAGCTGTTCAACGAGTCCGTCTGATTGCGGCATTTACGTAAAATATTCCTTAACCAGTGCCGCCTACATGGTTCTCCGTAAGGGAAACGGTGATCGCCGGTACGCGAAGGGGTGGCATGGTCGGGAGTAGGAACCGTCTCGGACGGCGCGGAGGATGGCGGGCCGCCCTGGTGCTGGGCCTCCTCCTCGCAGGCCTCGCGCAGGCCGGCCCGGCCGAGGCCCAGATCTTCAACTTCGGCGGATCGTCCAGCCAGTCGCCGGCCCCGGCGCCCGCGCCGGGCGGCGACTTCGTGCCGCCGGACGTGCTGACGGTCCCGCAGCTGCCGATGCCGCCCAACGTCAACTTCGTGATCGACGACACGGTGATCGTCGGCAACGACGACGACTGGACCGGCCAGGTGATCCTCTCGGCGCCCTATTCGGTGGTCCAGATGACCCAGTTCTTCCGTGCGGAGATGCCGCCCATGGGCTGGACCGAGACGGCGATCGTCCGGGCGCGCCGGACGTCGATCTCCTTCGTGCGCGACCAGCGCGTCGCGACGGTCCGCATCACCCAGCAGCGCGACGACGCCAAGCGGACGGAGGTCGACATCGTCGTGTCCCCGAGCCTCGCGCGCTTCTCGGCGCCGGCGAATCGGTAGCGCAACAACTGGAACCCCTTTTTGGAGGGATGGACAAACCCCAGGTTTTTCTTTCTTATCCTGCCCGGTGTTTCCGGCCGTCCGGCGGTGGCCCGAGTAGGGCCCGGCCCGGCCGCTTGCGAAGGAGGAACGTGATGTCCAGCGATCCGATCGTCATCGTCGGGGCCGCGCGCACGCCCATGGGGGGCTTCCAGGGGGATCTCGCTGCCGTCACGGCCCCGGAACTGGGGGCGACGGCGGTGAAGGCCGCCATCGAGCGCGCCGGCATCCGTCCCGATGACGTCCAGGAGGTCGTCATGGGCTGCGTGCTGCCGGCCGGCCAGGGCCAGGCGCCCGCCCGCCAGGCCTCGCTGGCCGCCGGCATCCCGCAGTCGACGGGCTGCACCACCGTGAACAAGATGTGCGGCTCGGGCATGAAGGCCGCGATGTTCGCCCACGACCTGCTGCTGGCGGGATCGAACGAGGTGATGGTCGCCGGCGGCATGGAGAGCATGACGAACGCGCCCTACCTGCTCGACCGGGCCCGCGGCGGCTACCGGATGGGGCACGGCCGCGTCCTCGACCACATGTTCCTGGACGGGCTGGAGGACGCCTACGACAAGGGCCGCCTGATGGGCACCTTCGCGGAGGACACGGCCCAGCACTACCAGTTCACCCGCGAGGCGCAGGACGCCTATGCGATCACGTCGCTGACGCGGGCCAGGAAGGCGATCGAGGACGGAACCTTCGACCGGGAGGTGGTCCCGGTTTCCGTTCGCGGCCGCAAGGGCGAGGTGCTGGTGTCCAGGGACGAGCAGCCGGTCAAGGCCGCGCCCGAGAAGATCCCGACCCTGAAGCCGGCGTTCCGTCCCGACGGCACGGTGACGGCGGCGAATTCCAGCTCGATCTCCGACGGGGCCGCGGCCCTGGTGATGATGCGCCTGTCCGAGGCCGAGCGCCGCGGCCTGACGCCGCTGGCCGCGATCCGCGCCCATGCGGGCCATGCCCAGGCTCCGGCCTGGTTCACGACGGCCCCGGTCGAGGCGATGCGCAACGTCCTCGCCAGGGCCGGCTGGTCGGGCGCCGAGGTCGACCTGTTCGAGGTCAACGAGGCCTTCGCCGTCGTCGCGATGGCGGCGATGCGCGAGCTCGACCTGCCGCACGACAAGGTGAACGTCCATGGCGGCGCCTGTGCGCTCGGCCACCCGATCGGCGCGTCGGGGGCCCGCATCCTGGTGACGCTGCTGAACGCCCTGGAGAAATACGACCTGAAGCGCGGCGTCGCGTCGCTGTGCATCGGCGGGGGCGAGGCGACGGCCGTCGCCGTCGAGCGGATCCACTGACCGCGCGGACGACCCGGGCCTGCGTCACGGAGGGAAGATGCTGATCACCGAAACCCAGCAGATGGTCCGCGACATGGCGCGGCAGTTCGCGCAGGAGCGCCTCGCCCCGACCGCGGCCGAGCGCGACCGGACGGGCAGCTTCCCGGCCGCGGAGCTGCGCGAGATGGGCGAGCTCGGCCTCCTCGGCATGGTCGTCCCGGAGGAATGGGGCGGCTCGGGCACCGATGCCGTCTCCTACGCGCTGGCGATCGAGGAGATCGCGGCCGGGGACGGCGCGGTCTCGACGATCATGAGCGTCCACAACTCCGTCGGCTGCGCCCCGGTGCTGAAGTTCGGCACGGACGAGCAGCGCGAACGCTATCTGCGCCGCCTCGCCGGCGGCGAGATGATCGCGGCGTTCTGCCTGACCGAGCCGCAGGCCGGATCGGACGCCTCGGCCCTGCGCACGCGCGCGCGCCGCGACGGCGACCACTACGTCCTCGACGGCACGAAGCAGTTCATCACCAGCGGCTCGACCGCGGGGGTCGCGGTCGTCTTCGCGGTGACCGACCCGGGCGCCGGCAAGAAGGGCATCACGGCCTTCCTGGTGCCGACGGATACGCCCGGCTACCAGGTCGCCCGCATCGAGGACAAGCTCGGCCAGCGCTGCTCCGACACGGCCCAGATCGTGTTCGAAGGCTGCCGCGTGCCGGCCTCGCTCCGGCTCGGCGAGGAGGGGCAGGGCTACCGGATCGCGCTCGCCAACCTGGAGGGCGGGCGCATCGGCATCGCCGCCCAGTCGGTCGGGATGGCGCGCTCGGCCTACGAGCATGCGCTCCGCTACGCGCGGGAGCGGACCAGCATGGGCAGCCCGATCATCCAGCACCAGGCGGTGGCGTTCCGGCTGGCCGACATGGCGACCCGGATCGAGGCGGCGCACCAGCTCGTCCTGCATGCCGCGGCACTGCGCGACGCCGGCGTCCCCTGCCTGAAGGAGGCGGCGATGGCCAAGCTCTACGCCTCCGAGATGGCCGAGAAGGTCTGTTCCGACGCGATCCAGATCCACGGCGGATACGGCTACCTGGAGGATTTCCCGGTCGAGCGGATCTATCGCGACGTGCGGGTCTGCCAGATCTACGAAGGGACCAGCGACATCCAGCGCCTCGTCATCTCCCGGCAGATCGCGGCGGAAGGGTGAAACGCAACACCAGCGAATTGCCGAGCTGTAATTGTTGCGCCGTTCCGGACGCTGCATTATCCCTATGCGGGTATGAAATTGGGGGAAATGCACGCTCGGCCGGTATTCCGGTGCTTGCGGCAGGGACGGGCCCAAGGTGACGCATATTCTGGCGGTCGACGACGACGACGACGTGCGCGAGCTTCTCGCGGAGTATCTCGGGCACGAGGGTTTCCGTGTCACCCTGGCGCCGACCGGCGCGGCCATGACCGAAGCCCTGGAGGCCGAACCGGTCGACCTCGTGCTGCTCGACCTGCGGCTGCCGGACGGCGACGGGCTGTCGCTGATACGCCAGCTTCGCACGGAGTCCCGCCTGCCGGTCATCATCCTGTCCGGCCGGGTCGAGGACGTCGACCGCATCGTCGGCCTCGAGCTCGGCGCCGACGACTACCTGACCAAGCCGTTCAACCCGCGCGAACTGCTGGCGCGGATCAAGGCGGTCCTGCGGCGGACGGGCGACCCCGCGCGCGAACGGCCGGCCGAGAACCTGCGCGCGGTCGTGACCTTCGCCGGCTGGCAGTTCGACCTGACGACGCAGCGCCTGCGCTCCCCGGAAGGGCGCGACGTCGAGCTGACCAAGGCGGAATGCGCCCTGCTGGCGGCGTTCGTGAAGAGGCCACAGCGCGTGCTCTCGCGCGAGCAGCTCCTGGAGCTGACGCGCGCGGACGGTACCGACGTGTTCGACCGCAGCATCGACGTGCTGATCCTGCGTCTGCGCCGCAAGATCGAGGCGAACCCCAAGGACCCCCAGATCATCCGCACCGAGCGCGGCACGGGTTACGTGTTCGACACGAAGGTCAAGATGGTCTGAGCAGGGCGAGGCCGGCGAGCAGGGACGGCGCCGCCTCGTCGCCGAGCCGGTCCAGCAGGGCGTCGCGGTCGTCGAGCGGCAGGAACAGCAGCTCGGAATGCTCCGCGGCGTCGGGTGCGTGCTCCAGCGCGCGCAGCACGGCCTGCCGATCGACCGGCAGGCGGACCGCGAACAGCATCTCAGGGGCTCCGCCGCGGGCCAGCTCGCGCGTCAGGCCGAGGAAGCGCACCGGCGTCGCGCGCAGCAGCCCGGCGTCGAGCCCCAGCTCCTCCGCCGCCTCGCGCAGCGGCCACAGCGCGGCCAGCGTCGGCGCGTCCTCGAAATCCTCCGGCGTCGCCATGCCGGCGGCACTCGGCCCCCAGGTTTCCGGCCAGACCGAGACGCCGCGCGAGCGGCGCTGCACGACCAGCAGCCCGTCGACCGTGACCAGGAGCAGCGCGAGCCCGACCGCGTCGGCGAGATGGGAGCGGCCCGGCTCCGGCAGTGCGCCGTCGGCATGCACGAGGTCGCGCAGGCTGGCCTCCCCCTCGCGCCGGTCCATCATCAGGTTGCTGCGCGCATAGTCGAAATAGCCCGCCTCCTGCCAGGCGAGGCTCCACCCGTCCGCGCCCGGGGCGACGCCGCACAGCCGCACGACCGGCCCGTCATGCAGGCGTCCGCCCGAGCCGCGGCGCAACGCCTCGAACCCGGCGGCCGACGCGCGCGCGATCGCGTCCGGCAGCGCGAAGCGGCCGGGCAGGCGCCGCACGGCGACGCGGGCGGGATCGACGCCGTTCCCGTCGAGGAGCAGCACGTGCCCGGTCTCGCGCGCCGCACCGCGATGCGCGACCTGCAGGTGGCGCCAGGCCTCGGCGCGATAGCGGGACGACCACTCCCGGCGGCTCCAATCCACGAACACGTCCATTTCCGCTCTACCCCTTAGAATACGCTTCCGAATGGAATCCTTCTTGCCGCCTCACGGGGGTGAGGGCATGTTACGCGCGCAGACCGCAATCATCCGGCCCCCCGAGAGGCCGGAGCCCGGGAGCGAGACGAGAAAGCCATGCCCGTTCTGAGATCCACCCTCGACACGCGCGGCCCGGCCTTCGCCGAGAACGCGGCCGCCATGCGCACGCTGGTCGAAGACCTGAGGGCGAGGGTCGCGGAAATCAAGCTCGGCGGCGGCGAGCGCGCGCGCCAGAAGCATCTCTCGCGCGGCAAGCTGCTGCCGCGCGACCGCGTGCGCGCCCTGCTGGACCCCGGCACCCCCTATCTCGAGCTGTCCCAGCTCGCGGCCTACGGCGTCTACGGCGATCCGATCCCGGCGGCCGGCATCCTGACCGGCATCGGCCGGGTCAGCGGCACCGAATGCGTCATCGTGGCCAACGACGCGACCGTGAAGGGCGGCACCTACTACCCGCTCACGGTCAAGAAGCACCTGCGCGCGCAGGAGATCGCCCAGCAGAACAACCTGCCCTGCATCTACCTCGTGGACAGCGGCGGGGCGAACCTACCCAACCAGGACGACGTCTTTCCCGACCGCGACCATTTCGGGCGCATCTTCTACAATCAGGCCAGCATGTCCGCGCGCGGCATCCCGCAGGTCGCCGTGGTAATGGGTTCGTGCACGGCCGGCGGCGCCTACGTCCCGGCGATGTCGGACGAGTCGATCATCGTCCGCAACCAGGGCACCATCTTCCTGGGCGGCCCGCCGCTGGTGAAGGCGGCCACGGGCGAGGTCGTCTCGGCCGAGGACCTCGGCGGCGCCGACGTCCACAGCCGCACCTCCGGCGTCACCGACCACTACGCGCTCGACGACGTCCATGCGCTCGCCATCGCCCGGCGCATCGTCGGCAACCTGAACCGCTCCAAGCGTCCGAGCGTGGCCCTGCGCGCGCCGGTCGACCCGCTCCACGACCCGGAGGAGCTGTACGGCGTCATACCGGCCGACCCGCGCAAGCCCTTCGACGTGCGCGAGGTGATCGCGCGCACCGTCGACGGCAGCGAGTTCGACGAGTTCAAGCAGCTCTACGGCACGACGCTGGTCTGCGGCTTCGCCCATATCTTCGGCTACCCCGTCGGCATCGTCGCGAACAACGGCATCCTGTTCTCGGAGTCGGCGCTGAAGGGCGCCCATTTCATCGAGCTGTGCAGCCAGCGCGGCATCCCGCTCGTGTTCCTGCAGAACATCACCGGCTTCATGGTCGGGCGCAAATACGAGAGCGGCGGCATCGCGAAGGACGGGGCGAAGATGGTGACCGCCGTCTCCTGCGCGAAGGTGCCGAAGTTCACCGTCATCATCGGCGGCAGCTTCGGGGCCGGGAACTACGGCATGTGCGGCCGGGCCTTCAACCCCCGCCTGCTGTGGATGTGGCCGAACGCGCGCATCTCCGTGATGGGCGGCGAGCAGGCGGCGAACGTGCTCGCCCAGGTCCGGCGCGACGGGATGGAGGCCCAGGGCAAGAGCTGGCCGGCCGAGGAGGAGGAGGCGTTCAAGGCGCCGATCCGGGCCCAGTACGAGACCCAGGGCCACCCCTACTATGCGAGCGCCAGGCTGTGGGACGACGGCATCATCGACCCGGCCGACACGCGCATGGTCCTGGGCCTTGGCCTGTCGGCGGCGTTCAACGCCCCGGCCGAGGAAACGAAGTTCGGCGTCTTCCGCATGTAGCGGATGCCGGTGCGAGCGGATCAGGGAGGACGAGGCATGCCGGGAACCGAGATACTCAGCACCGTCGGCGCGGACGGCGTGGCGACGGTCACGCTGAACCGGCCGGACGTCCACAACGCCTTCAACGACGCCGTGATCGCGGAGCTGACCGGCCTGCTGCGCCGGCTGGAGGCGGACGGCGCCGTGCGGGCGGTCGTGCTGCGGGCGAACGGGAAGAGCTTCTCCGCCGGTGCCGACCTCGGCTGGATGCAGCGGATGGCCGGCTATTCCCACGAGGAGAACGTCGCCGACGCGATGGCGCTGGCCGAGCTGATGCACGTGCTCGACCGGCTGGCCAAGCCGACCGTCGCCGCCGTCCAGGGGGCGGCGTTCGGCGGCGGGGTCGGGCTGGTCGCCTGCTGCGACATCGCGGTCGCGGCCGACACGGCCAGCTTCTCGCTCTCCGAGGTGAGGCTCGGGCTGATCCCGGCGGTGATCTCGCCCTATGTCGTAGCCGCGATCGGGGAGCGGGCGTCGCGGCGCTACTTCCTGACCGCCGAGCGGTTCGGCGCGGCGGAGGCGCACCGCATCGGCCTCGTCCACGAGGTCGTGCCGGCGCATGTGCTGGACGCCGCCGTCGCCAAGATGGCGGAGCGGCTCGCCGAGGGCGGGCCCTCGGCCCAGGCGGCGGCCAAGGACCTGATCTTCTCGGTGTGCCGGCGCCCGACCGACGAGGCGGTGCGCCGCGACACCGCGGAGCGGATCGCCGCCATCCGCGCGTCGCAAGAGGGGAGGGAGGGCCTCGCGGCCTTCCTGGAGAAGCGCGAGCCGGCCTGGCGCCGCGGGCGCGGGATCGGATCGTGATGAAGGACTGGAACGGGGTCGCGTGACGCAGATGTTCTCCAAGATTCTCATCGCCAACCGCGGCGAAATCGCCTGCCGGGTCATCCGCACCGCACGGCGCATGGGCATCCGCACGGTCGCGGTGTATTCCGAGGCCGACGCCGGGGCGCTGCACGTCGAGATGGCGGACGAGGCGTGGCTGATCGGGCCGGCGCCCGCGCGCGAGAGCTATCTGCGCGTCGACGCGATCCTGGACGCGGCGCGCCGGTCCGGCGCCGAGGCCGTCCATCCCGGATACGGCTTCCTGTCGGAGAACGCCGGCTTCGCGGAGGCCTGCGCGCAGGCCGGCATCACCTTCATCGGGCCGCCGCCCTCGGCGATCCGCGCCATGGGCGGCAAGTCCGAGGCGAAGGCGCTGATGGAGCCGGCGGGCGTGCCGCTCGTGCCGGGTTACCACGGCGCCGACCAGGACCCGGAGCTGCTGCGCGGCGAGGCCGAGCGCATCGGCTATCCGCTGCTGATCAAGGCGTCGGCCGGCGGCGGCGGCAAGGGCATGCGCGTCGTCGCCTCGGCGGCGGAGTTCGACGCCCAGCTCGCCGGGGCCAAGCGCGAGGCGGCCGGCGCGTTCGGCGACGAGCGCGTGCTGCTCGAGAAGTACCTGACCCGCCCGCGCCACGTCGAGATCCAGGTCTTCGCCGACGGCCACGGCGACTGCGTCTACCTGTTCGAGCGCGACTGCTCGATCCAGCGCCGCCACCAGAAGGTCGTCGAGGAGGCGCCGGCCCCCGACCTCGACCCGGACACGCGCCGACGCATGGGCGAGGCGGCGGTCGCCGCCGCCAAGGCGATCGGCTATGTCGGCGCCGGCACGGTCGAGTTCCTGCTCGACGAGGACGGCAGCTTCTACTTCATGGAGATGAACACCCGCCTCCAGGTCGAGCATCCGGTGACGGAGTTCATCACCGGGCAGGACCTGGTCGAGTGGCAGTTCCGGGTCGCGGCCGGCGGGCGGCTGCCGCTGTCCCAGGACGCGCTGTCGATCACCGGCCACGCGATCGAGGTCCGGCTCTACGCCGAGGACCCGATGCGCGACTTCCTGCCCCAGACCGGGCGGCTCGACCACCTTGCGTTCCCCGAGCCGGGGCCGCATGTGCGCATCGACGCCGGCGTGCGGACCGGCGACCAGATCTCCATCCATTACGACCCGATGATCGCCAAGCTGATCGTCTGGGACCGCGACCGGCCCGGCGCGGTGCGGCGCCTGCGCGCGGCTCTGGCCGAAACCCAGGTCGCGGGGCTGAACGCGAACGTCTCGTTCCTGGCGGCGGTCGCGGCCCATCCGGCCTTCATGGCGGCCGACCTCGATACCCGCTTCATCGAGCGGCACCAGGCCGACCTGCTCCCGTCGCCCGCGGCGGCGGACGACCGGACGCTGGCGCTCGCGGCGCTGGGCGTCCTGCTGGACCGCGCGGCGCGTGCCCGTGCGTCGGCGCAGGCTTCGGGCGATCCCCACAGCCCCTGGGCGCGGAGCGACGGCTGGCGCCTCAACGACGATGCGCACGACACCCTCGTCTTCAAGGACGGCGGCGCCGACCGGGCGGTCCATCTGACCTATCGGCGCGACGGCTACCATTTCCGCCTCGGGGACGGCGAGATCGTCGCGCGCGGCGAGCTTGCGGCCGACGGGGCGCTGGACGCCGACCTGGACGGCGTGCGCCTGCGGGCGACGGTGGTGCGGCGGGGCGGCGAGGTGACGGTGTTCCGCCACGGCGGCGTCCACCGGCTCACCCTGGTCGAGCCGCTGGCGGGGGCCGACGCGGCGGAAGCGCCCGGCGGCCGGCTCGCGGCGCCCATGCCCGGCCGCGTGATCGCGGTGCTGGTCGAGGCGGGCGCGGCGGTCGCGAAGGGCCAGCCCCTGATCGTGCTGGAGGCCATGAAGATGGAGCACACGATCAAGGCGCCGGCCGACGGGGTGGTCGAGACCGTGCGCTACGCCGTCGGCGACCAGGTCGAGGACGGCGCCGAGCTGATCGGGTTCAAGGCGGGGGAGGCCGAGTGATGGCTCTGCCGGAGCGGGTGAGGATCGTCGAGGTCGGGCCGCGCGACGGCCTGCAGAACGAAAAGGCGGTGGTGCCGGCCGCGACCAAGGTGGAGCTGGTCGACCGTCTCTCGGCCGCCGGGCTGCCGGCGGTGGAGGCCGGCGCCTTCGTCTCGCCGAAATGGGTCCCGCAGATGGCTGACACGGCCGAGGTGCTGGCGGCGATCGCGCGCCGCCCCGGTGTCTCCTACCCGGTGCTGGTCCCGAACGAGAAGGGCCTGGACGCCGCGATCGCGTCCGGGGTCGCGGAGGTCGCCGTGTTCGGCGCGGCGTCGGAAAGCTTCAGCCGCAAGAACATCAACTGCTCCATCGACGAGAGCATCGAGCGGTTCCGGCCGGTCGCGGCGCGGGCGCTGGAGCGCGGAATGAAGGTCCGCGGCTATGTGAGCTGCGTGCTCGGCTGCCCTTACGAGGGCGACGTCCCCGCGGCCAAGGTGGCGGAGGTGGCCGAACGCCTGCTGCAGCTCGGCTGCTACGAGGTGTCGCTCGGCGACACGATCGGCGTCGGCACGCCGATGCGCGCGCGCGCCATGATCGAGACGGTCGCGGCGCGGGTGCCGATCACGCGGCTGGCGGCGCATTATCACGACACCTACGGCCAGGCGCTCGCGAACATCCTCGCCAGCCTGGAGGCGGGTATCGCCGTCGTCGACAGCTCCGTCGCCGGCCTGGGCGGCTGCCCCTACGCCAAGGGGGCGACCGGCAACGTCGCGACCGAGGACGTGCTCTACATGCTGCACGGCATGGGGGTGGAGACGGGCGTCGACCTCGATGCCGTCGCCGCGACCGGGACCTGGATCTCGCGCAGCCTCGGGCGGGAGAACCTGTCCAAGGTCGGCCGCGCGCTGGAGGCCCGCACCGCCTGACGGCGGGTGCTTAACGGTCCCGCACCGCCTGAAGGCGGTGCTTAACGGCTTGGTCGTAAATTCGTGCGAATCATCGCCGACGCGCCCCTTGCGGGCGAGCCGGACGGACGGTGATGGCGCGGTCGACCGAGGACGTCACGAACTGGATGACCATGTTCCGCTGGATCGTGAAGCTGATCCGCGACGACTATGCCGTCGAGGAACGCATCCTGGTCCGGCACGCCGCCCTCGAGACCGATATCGGCCTCTCGATCGAACAGGTCGAGGAGGTCCTCGACCACATCTCCGCCAGCTTCGAGATCCGCTTCCCGCCGGGCACGCTCGACGAGGTGCTGAAGCTGGAGGAGCTCTGCATGCTCGCGAGCTGGATCAAGGGCCTCTACAAGCGGCCGGAGTTCATCTCGGACGGCTTCGAGGCGCGCTGCCGGTCCCTGAACCCGATCGCCGCCTGAGGCCGCGCCTGCGGGGGTGGACGTCACGGCCGGCCGTGACCATCTTCGCGTGACCGTAACCTCCTGCGAGCCATGCCTCTTCACCTGATCAAGCTTTGCGTCGGGATCGACGACGTCGACCAGCTGCGCGCGGCGCAGGAGCGCCGGGCCTATCGGCGCGACGGCCGCATGGTCGTCCCGGGCTTCACGCGCCGGTCGCCCCGGCGTCCCGACGAGGTCACCGACGGCGGGTCGATCTACTGGGTCATCAAGGGCAGCGTGCGCTGCCGCCAGCGCGTGCTCGACTTCGAGATGGTCCAGGAGGAGGAGGGCGGCACCTGGTGCCGCCTGATCCTCGATCCCGAGCTGGTCGAGGTGATGCCGCAGGCGAAGAAGCCGTTCCAGGGGTGGCGCTACCTCGCCGACGCGGACGCGCCGCGCGATCTGGCGGCAGGGCAGGGTGCGGGCCAGGGCGGGGATCTGCCGCCGCACCTCCTGGCCGAGCTGCGGGAACTGGGCCTGCTCTGAGGTCCGCCCGGGAGGTCCGCGGAAAAAGTTCCGGAGTTGAATTTTTTCGATGGACAGGCTCGGCGCAGGGGCCTATATACCGGCTCCCGACGCGCTGGACGGCAACGAACGGCGCGGCGGACCTCAAAAAAAAGCCCCCGACGACGGAAGCCGAGGCTTCGGCTCGCAGGGGTTTGCGGCTCCCGGTTCCGGGTTGGCTGCGGGATCTTTGACAGCGTGAACGAGATCGAGAAGGGATGCGCAGGCGGCGGCCTGGAGCGCGGGACC
>NZ_DASYHS010000221.1:0-3509 GCF_035998295.1 Arenibaculum sp.
GCGCTGGTTCGGAATCCCATAGGACCAGGCCGGACGCACCGCTGCACGCAGAGCCGGGTTCGCCAACGCTTCGATCCAGAAGCTTCTTGACGGCGGACCCGGCCGCGCGTTAAGCCATGAGCATGACCGCACGCGTCTCCAGGATCATCCGGCGAATTAGCGGCCCGGTCCTCTTCTGAGGGCCGGGGGAACCTTCCGCATAGTTTCGACCGACAGATCCCACAGGAGCACGCGTCATGAGCATGCCCGCCGCTGCGGCGCCGGCCGCCGAAGCCCGTCCTTTCGATCCGGACCACACCGCCTGCTTCGCCGTTCACGGCGACGCCGACCCCGGCGTGATGCCGCGGGTGCTGGAGCTGTTCGCCAAGCGCGGGTTGATCCCCAGCTCCTGGCACTCGCGCGTCGGCGGCGTGCGCGAGGACGAACTGGTCATCGACGTCCAGATGGCGGGCATGGTCCGCCGCGAGGCGGAGTATGTGGCATCCTGCCTGCGCCAGATCCCCGGCGTCTGCGTCGTGCTGACCTCCCAGCGCGTCCGCGCCGCCGCCGAATAGGGCGCTCCGTAAGGGGGGCTTGCCGGACGCGGCGCGATGCGCCAAGAAGGCGCCATGAGCTATCTGCGTCACCTGCGCGCGTGCAACGCGCACGACCTCGCCGGCTTCCGCCCTTTCCACTGCGCGGGCGGGCGCATCGGCTGGATCCGTCACGCCGTCGCCGAGCGGCTGCCCCGCCTCTCCGGCGCCTTCGAGGTCGGGCCCGACCGCGTCGACCTCTCGGCGGCGCTCGACGGCTTCGAGGCGCGCAGCGCCGAGATGGCCCGCGTGGCCCGGGCGCTGGTCGAGGACGGCACGATCCCGAAGCTGCGCGGCGAGGCCTATCCCGTCGCGACCGCCTGGGGCCGCGAGCCGCTGTTAGCGCTGGACCGGGTCGCGGTGCCCGTCTTCGGGGTCCGGGCCTACGGTATCCACGTCAACGGCTTCGTGCGCGGGCCGGACGGGCTGCGCCTGTGGGTCGGGCGCCGCTCCGACGACCGGTCGATCGCGCCCGGCAAGCTCGACCACCTGGTCGCGGGAGGGCAGCCGCACGGGTTGTCGCTGGCCGAGAACCTGGTCAAGGAGGCGGCCGAGGAGGCCGGCATCGAGGCGGAGCTAGCGCGCCGTGCGATGCCGGTCGGCGCGGTGAGCTACCTGATGGAGGTCGAGGCGGGGCTGAAACCCGACACGCTGTTCGTCTACGACCTCGAATGCCCGGCGGAATTCGTGCCGCGCAACACCGACGGCGAGGTCGCGGAGTTCGTGCTGATGACGCTGGACGAGGTGGCGCGCATCGTGCGCGAGACCGACGACTTCAAGTTCAACGTCAACCTCGTCGTGATCGACTTCCTGATCCGCCACGGCTGGCTGGCGCCCGAGCATCCCGAGTACCTGTCCCTGGCGCTGAGCCTGCGCCGGCCGGAATAGGCGGATCTCAGTCCGGAACGCCGGCGAGCGCGCGGATCTCGGCCGGGCTGCGGCCGGCCTCGCGCAGGGCCGCCAGCGACAGCGCGCCGTCGCGCTTGGACAGGCGCCGTCCCTGCGCGTCGGTCAGCAGCCCGTGATGGTGGTAGTCCGGGACCTCGTAGCCGAGCAGCGCCTGCAGCAGCCGGTGCAGGTGCGTCGCGTGGAACAGGTCCTCGCCGCGCGTCACCAGCGTCACGCCCTGGAGATGGTCGTCGACCGTGACGCTGAGATGATAGCTGGTCGGCACGTCCTTGCGCGCCAGAACGACGTCTCCCAGCGTCTCCGGCGCCGCGCGAAGGGGCCCGTGCGCCCGGTCGTGCCAGGCGAGCGAACCGGCCAGCGCCGCGGCCCGCGCGACGTCGAGGCGCAGCGCGAAGGGCTGGCCCGCGTCGCGCCTGGCCGCTCGCTCGTCCGCGGCCAGGCGGCGGCAGGTGCCGGGATAGAGCGGTCCGTCCGGCCCGTGGGGGGCGTGGCCAGCACGCGCGATCTCCTCCTCGATGTCCTTGCGGGTACAGAAGCAGGGGTAGACGACGCCGAGCGCGTCCAGCCGGGCGAGCGCCGCGGCATAGTCGTCCATGTGCTCGGACTGGCGGCGGACGGGCAGGGGCCAGGACAGGCCGAGCCAGGCGAGGTCGCGCCGGAGCGCCTCGTCGAACTCCGGGCGGCAGCGGGTGGGGTCGATGTCCTCGATCCGCAGCAGGAAGCGCCCGCCGGGCTCGCGCGCGGCGCGCCAGGCGAACAGCGCCGAATGGGCGTGGCCGAGATGCAGGAGCCCGGTCGGGCTGGGGGCGAAGCGGGTGACGGTCATGGCCCCTCAATCTGGTGCCGGACCGCCCGTCCCGCAAAGGTCGCGTGGGACCGGCCGGCCGTCGAGGAAGGCGCACAGCCGCCGGCGCAGCTCGCGCTCGAACGCGTCCAGGCGTGCGCGCTCGCGTCTTGCGCGCATTTCCGCGAGATCGGCGACCGCTGCCGCCGCCGTGCCGTCCGCCTTGTCCATGGCCCTGTCCATGGGGCGGATGGTCGATGCGGGCGGTTAATTCGGTGTGAAGACGAGAAGGAGGTGACGACGTGCCCCACCAATCCGACCATGCCCCGGACCTGTGGGGCCCGTCCCTGGCGCCCGCGTCCGGGGGACCGGCCCGGCAGCTGGTCGTGCTGCTGCATGGCGTCGGCGCCGACGGCGGCGACCTGATCCAGCTCGGTGCGGAGCTGCGCCCGTTCCTGCCGCATGCCGCGTTCCTGGCGCCCGACGCGCCCGAGCCCTGCGACATGGCCCCCTACGGCCGTCAGTGGTTCAGCCTGCGCGACCGGCGGGACGAGGCGATGACCGCGGGGGCGGAGCGGACGGTGCCCCAGGTCGACGCCTGGATCGACCGCCAGCTCGCGGAACGCGGCCTGCCGGCCTCGGCCCTCGCGCTGGTGGGATTCTCCCAAGGCACGATGATGGCGTTGAACATGGCGCTGCGCCGGCCGGAGCCGGTCGCGGCCGTGGTCGGTTTTTCGGGCCTGCTGCTCGATCCCGGGGGACTGGCGGCGCGCATCCGCTCGCGTCCGCCGGTGCTGCTGATCCACGGCGAACTGGACGACATCGTCCCCTTCGGCTGTCTGGCGGCGGCCGGGGACGCGCTGCGCGCGGGCGGCGTGCCGGTCGAGACGGTCGCCCGGCCGGGGCTCGCCCACGGCATCGATCCCGAGGGGCTGATGCGCGCGGCGCGATTCCTGGCGGACCGACTCGGCGCCTGACACGGGTACGGGAACACTCGCGGCGACCGAAACATTACAAGAGTGTGAAGTCCGCAACCCGTTTGCACCCAAGATGTTGAGTTTAGGGCGTGAATGGTCTAAGTCTCTTGTTGCAGCCCGGAGCGGTCGCGGCGCCGATCCGGGTCGGGAACCAGAGGAGGGCGTGGACTTGGCTCCACCACCCGATCACTGTCCGGCTCTCGTGCTGAACGCGGATTTCCGCCCGCTCAGCTACTTCCCCCTGTCGCTCTGGTCCTGGCAGGAAGC
>NZ_DASYHS010000223.1:0-10692 GCF_035998295.1 Arenibaculum sp.
GTTCAGGAAGTGCGGGACCGACTTCTCGTGGATGTACAGCCCGTCGGCGATGAACACGAAGTCGATGCCGGCGGCTTCGGCCTTGCGCGCCTTTTCGACGTAGTAGCCGAAGTTGATGCTGGCGTCGGCAGGCACGCTGGGATGCTTCCAGGCGTTCATGTTGGTGCCCGCACCCTGCACCATGATGCCGAAATTGATGCGCCGCCTCTCCATATGAAGAACTCCTTTATCTAAAATCCAATTAAAATCATAATCGGATATGGACTTTCTTTATGCAGACAACAGCATTGGTCTGCCGTCGCATTTTTGGCCATTTCTTTACGTCTGGTCTACCTGAAGATTCTTATAGGCGCGCATGAAATGTACGCACCCTTCCCTCTGGCCGTCCAAGACAAGACGGACACCGAATTCTATCGTAGGAGACTTGGCGATGCGGGCCGCATCGGGCGGGCGTCTTCCCGCCCGCCCCGACCGCGTTCAGGCCCAGACCACGTCGTCCGGGGCGAGCGAGGAGACGCCCTCGATCACGAAGGTTTCCAGGCTGTCCTGATGGAACACCGTCCATGCGTCGCCATTGCCGGCGAGGCGGGCGCCGGGACCGTAGCCCTCGATGCGGATGGTGTCGCCCGGAAGTTCGCCGTTGCCCTGGAAGTCGGCGATCAGGTCGCCATGGGCATCGCCCTTGCGCAGGATGAAGACGTCGTCGCCGCGCCCGCCGGTCATCCTGTCGCTGCCGCCGCCGCCGATGATGATGTCGTTGCCGGTGTTGCCGACGATCACGTTGTCGAGCGCGTTGCCGGTGGCGACCGTCCCGACCGTGTTGTAGATGCCGAGGTTCTCGACGTTCGCCGGCATCACGTACCGCTTGAGGAACACGTTGACGAGGTCGCGGCCCTCGCCCTCGAACTCGATCACCTTGTCGCTGCCGCTGTCGACGACATAGGTGTCGCCGCCGCCGCCGCCGGCCATCTGGTCCTCGCCGCCCCGGCCGATCAGCTTGTCGTTGCCGTCGCCGCCCTGCAGCGTCTCGCTTGCCCCGGTGCCCTTGACGTAGATTTCGGGCGTCCCGGTGGCGGCCCAGTCCCCCGGCGCGGGCCGGGCCGGCACCAGCGGCACGCTGTCGAGGAACACGAACTGCTCCGGACTGAAATCGGCGACCTGCCTGTCCTTGAACAGCAGTGCCTGTTCCCGGTCGAGGCGAAGCACGACGTCGCCGCCATCCTGCGTCATCCAGGCCTTCACGTCGGCGAAATGCGTGAAATAGAAGCCTTCGAGCCGGACCTTGTCCCCGCTCCCGAAGTCGAGGATCACGTCGTCGCCGTCCCCCCGCCTCACGACGAACAGGTCGACGCCCGCGTCGCCGAACAGCGTGTCGTCGCCGGCGCCACCGTCGAGCTGGTTGTATTTGGCGTCGCTGCCGGCGATGAAGTTGTCGAGGTCGTTGCCCTGGGCGTAGCGCGACCATTCGCCGGTCAGGCGGAGCTTCGTCTCCCCCTCGCCGAGCCCGTCCCGGAACGCGTAGGTGACCCGCGCCCCCTCGTCCGACAGCACCTGGAACGACGACGCGGCGACCGGCCCCCAGTCCGCCGGCATGCCCGGCCCGTCGTGCTCCGCCTTATGCTGGTAGGCGCGGATGTAGTCGATCTTCATCTCGGCCGGGAAACCGGTCGTGGCGTCCGGCGCCCCCGCCCAGTAGCCGCCGACCGCCAGATTGGCGATCAGGTACATGGGCTGGTCGAAGACGTAGTTGGGCGCCTCGCCGACCTTCACCCCGTCGTAGTACCAAGCGACCCGGTCCTGCCGCCACTCGAACCCATAGGTGTGGAAGCCGTCGGAGCTGTCGAACGGCACCGTGACGTCGACCGCATGGTCGACCGCCTTGGTCCCGGTGTCCGTCGTGTAGTGCGCCGTCCCGTAGAGGCGGCTGGGTTCCTGGCCGAGGATCTCGACCACGTCGTATTCCGGCGGCCACTCGCCGTCGGCGGTCAGCATCCAGAAGGCCGGCCACAGCCCCTGCCCGGCCGGCATCTGGGCCCGGATTTCGAAATAGCCGTACTGCATGGAGAAGGAGTTCTCCGACCCGATCATGCCCGACGTGTAGTCGAGATCGCCGATGAGCGGTTTGATCTCCGGGTCCGCCGGGCGCGCCGTGATCGTCAGGACGCCGTCGGCGACGGAGAACGGGTCCAGCCCCAGCCCCTCGTAGGCGGGATCGACGTAGAACTGCTGCTCGCCGTTTCCGGGCAGGGTGCGCGATCCCCAGTAGCCCGTGGTGTTCCAGGTGCCGGACGTCCCGTCGAACAGGGACAGGGCGTCGAATTCGTCGCTGAAGACGATGTCGTAGCGCGAGAGGTCGATCTGCGAGGACATGGGTCCGCTTCCGGAGTGCGCGGGATTGCGCCGAGGGGCGGACGGACGCCGACCGTCGCCGCCCCGGAAGCAAGTGTGGCGAAAATGGGTTAAAATAGTGACTTCGGAACGGCAAAGCCGCGCCTTCGGGTTAATCCGAAATGCGTCCCGAAGCGGCCAGGGCACGCTCTATCCGGCCGATTTCCGCCCAGAACTCGGCGAAGATCCGGGCGCGGACGGCGCCGCCGGCCGCTGCGTCCTGCGCCGGGGCGGCATCGGGATGGCAGCGGCGGGCGAAGGCGATCTTGATCGTGAACAGCAGGTCGGAGACGGCGGCGCGCTGCTCCGGACCGAGCCGGCGCAGCCCCGGCGGCAGCGAGGCCACCCCGTTCTCCGCCCCGTCCCCGGCCTGGGCCGCCGGGACGGGCAGGTCCCGGTCGCCGACGGCGGAGGAAGGCCGGCTGGCGGCGGGCATCTCGGAATAGGCTCGGCCGCCGACGGTCTCCCTCAAGGTCGCCGCGAGGTCGAAGTGACGGTCCACGGCCGCGCGGACGGCCGCGTCCATCCCGACGAAGCGGGCCGCCATGCGCCCGGCGGCTTCCACGCGCACGACCGCCGCGGCCGCGCGGAACTCGTGCCTCCGGCCGCCGGCCAGCAGGCTCATGCCCGCCTCGAAGCCGTCGCCCGGCGCGCCGCCGCCCTCCCAGCCCGCCACCAGGAAGCCGTGCCGGCTCCAGTTCACCAGCGGGAACACCCCGCCGCCGATCACGGCGACGCCCGCCTCGACCGCCTCCCGGAAGTCCAGGCGCTTGTCGAGGAAGCCCCGCCCGCCCGCCATCGGCCGGCCCCCTCAGTAGACGACCGCGTCGGCCTCGTCGGCCTGCGGGATCACGATGATGCCGTCGTCGGCCAACGACTTGGCCGTCAGCACGATCTCGGCCTGCGCCTCGTGGACGTCGCGCATCCGCACCGGCCCCATGTTCTCGATCTCGTCCTCCATGATCAGGCGGCCGCGGTCCGACATCACCGACAGGAACCGCTCGCGATGCGGCGCGTCGGCCCCCTTGAGGGCGGCGGCGAGCTGGGCCGGGTCGCTGCGCCGGATCACGGTCTGCAGCGAGACGGGGTCGAGGCGCATCAGGTCCTCGAAGGTGAACATCAGCTGCTTGATGCGCTGGGCCGAGTCCGGCAGCTCGCGATCGAGGTCGGTGAAGAGATCGGTCAGCGTATCGCGGTCGACGCGGTTGAAGATGTCCGCCATCCGCTCGTGGGCATCGTGCCCGTGCGTGCGGGCGTAGTTGGTCATGAACTCGCTGTGCAGGGTCGATTCCAGGTCGAGCAGCACTTCGCGCTGCACGGATTCGAGCTGGATCATGCGCTCGACGACCTCGAAGCGCAGCCCCGGCTGCAGCATCGGCAGCACCTTGGCCGCGTGCTCCGGGCGGATCTTGGACAGGACCACGGCGATGGTCTGGGGGTATTCGGTCTTGAGATAGTTGGCCAGCACGCCCTCGTTGACGTTGGACATCTTCTCCCACATCGTCCGGCCGGCGGGGCCGCGGATCTCGCCCATGATCTCGCCGACGCGGTCCACGGGCAGGAAGCGCGACAGCATGCGCTCGGTGCTCTCGTAGGTGCCCATCACCGAGCCGGCGTTCGCGAAGCGCTCGGTGAAGGCACGCAGCAGCGCCTCGACCAGGTTCGACGTGACGGTGCCGAGCGCCGCCATCGAGCGGCTGACCATCCGGATCTCGTCCTCGTCCAGGCGCTCCATCAGGCGCGATCCCTTCTCCTCCCCGAGGGTCAGGAACACGATCGCGACCTTCTCGGCGCCGCTCAGGCTCTTGTAGTTGTCCCGGATCTTGACGGGGGCACCCATGGGCTCGGTCTCCTCAGGACGAATAGGATCGGATCAGGCTGCCCGCGATCAGGAACCAGCCGTCCGTGAGCACGAAGAAGATGATCTTGAAGGGCAGCGAGATCATGACCGGCGGCAGCATCATCATGCCCATCGCCATCAGGATCGACGCCACCACCATGTCGATGACCAGGAACGGCAGGAACAGCAGGAACCCGATCTCGAAGGCGCGCCGCAGCTCCGACAGCAGGAAGGCCGGTATCAGGACGCGCAGCCCCGCAGGCTCCGCCGCGACCCCTTCGGCAGCGGTTCCTCCGGCCGCCTCGCCCCCGGCCGGCCCGGTGAACGCGGCGAAGGCCGCGAGGTCGCGGTCGCGGACATTGGCGGCCATGAAGCCGCGGAACGGCTCGACGATGCGCTCGATGCCCTGCTCCTGCGTCACCTGCTCGTCCAGCATCGGCTTCAGCCCGTCCCGCCACGCCTCGTCGAAGACGGGCCCCATGATGTGGATCGTGAGGAACAGCGCGAGGCTGATCAGCACCATGTTGGGCGGGGATTGCTGGAGCCCGATGGCGGAGCGCAGCAGCGACAGCACGACGACGATCCGGGTGAAGGACGTCACCATGATCAGCAGCCCGGGCGCGACGCTGAGCACGGTGATCAGGATGATGCCCTGGATGATCCGGCCGGACAGCGATGCCCCCTCCCCGCCGGGATCGAGGCCGAACGCGGAGCCGATGTCGAAGGTCTGCGCGGCCGCCGGACCGGCGCCGAGCGCGAGCCCGGCGAGCGCCAGCCCGAGCGGCGCGACAAGCATGGGATGCATGCGCGCGCTACTCGATGCCCATGTCGGCACGCACGATCTCGGTCAGGGTGACGCCGAGCTTCTGGTCCTCGACGATCACCACCTCGCCGCGTGCGACCAGCCGGTGGTTGACCAGGATCTCCACCGTCTCCCCGACTTTGCGGTCCAGCTCCACCACGGCGCCGCGGCCCAGCTTGAGCAGCTGCGAGACCGGCATCGCGGTGCGGCCGAGCACCACCTGGACATGGACGGGGACGTTGTAGATCGCGGTCAGCGGCTCGGCGTCCTCGCCCTCGGGCCGGGCCTCCTCGACGAACAGGTCGGGGCTAAGCGTGGTCATTGCGGTGTGTCTCCGTGACGATTTCTACTCGGACGGCGTCCAGCGCCCGTTCGGCCAGCGCCGCGATGGCCGCCTCGACCGTGGAAGGGTCGTGCGTCAGGCTGCCGGCGGCCCATTCCGCCCGGATCGCGCCCCGGCCGAGCGCCGGGTCTCCGGTGACGGCGAGCCGTCCCGCGAAGCCGTCGGCGCAGGCGAGCCCGGCGAGATGCGCCTGCAGGGATGCGGCGGCCTCCGGCCTGACGCGGATGTCGAGCACGGGCGACGTCCTCGCGGCGCGCAGCGCTTCGGCCGCGAGGCGCTCCATCGCCGGGCCGGCCCCCAGTGCTGCCAGCCCCGGCGCCATGCGGCGTACCAGGGCGGCCATCACCGCCGCCGCGTCGGCCTCCATGGCGGCCGTCACGCTCTCCATCCGGCGCGCGATCCGGCGCAGGGCCGCCTTCAGGACCGTCAGCGCCGCGGCCGCTTCCGCCTGCGCGCCGGCGGTGGCTGCTGCGATGCCGTCGGCGCGCCCGGCCTCGAACCCGGCGGCGAAGCCCCGTGCCTCCGCCTCGGCCGCCGCGGCGCGCAGCGCGTCGTCGGTATGGACCGGCGGGTCGGGCGGATCGGGGTCCGCCGCCACTACCGGACCCGGCCCTCCCGGAGCGAAGACGGGCGGGCCGGCGGCAGGAAGGCCGGGGGACGCGGCGTCGAAGCGCAGGTCGAAGGCGTAGCGGGGATAGCCCATCACGCCGCCTCCTCATAGAGCCAGGACCGCAGGATGTTGATCGCCTCCTCGGGATACTCCTCGACGATGTCGCCGAGGCGGCGGATCGAGGAGGCGCGGACCCGGCCCTCGACCGCCCGCAGCTCGATGAGCTGGTCCATCGTCTCCTCGATACCGGCGGCCGGCGCCAGCGCCTGCCCGTCGGCCTCGGCGGCGATCGTGGCGGCCGCGGCCTCCCCGGCGGGCGGAGCCAGGGCCGCGACCGGCTGGGCTGCCGCCGGCGGCAGCTCCAGGGCCGCCGCCTCGGCCGGTTCGGGCTTCGGGAACACGCGCTGGATCAGCGGCCGCAGCCCGAGCAGGATCGCCAGGACCGTGACGATCAGCAGGACCACCCACTGGATCAGCGTCATCACGTTGCGCGACAGCGTGTCGAGGATCGTCTGCGCCGCGCCCGCCGGCTCGCCGGCCAGCATCGGGTCGACGAACCGGAGCGTCTCCACGGTCACCGTGTCGCCGCGCGCGCTGTCGAAGCCGACCGCCGAACGCACCAGGTTCGCGAGGCGCTCCAGCTCCTCGGGGCTGCGGTCCTCGTAGACGCGGCTGCCGTCGGCCGCCGTCGTCCAGCTCCCGTTGACCAGCACGGCGACGCTCAGGCGGCGGATGTCGCCGGGCTCGATCACGCTCTCGCGCTGGACGCTGGATATCTCGTAGTTGACGGTCTGCTCCTCGCGCGACGTTTCGGACGAGCGCGCGCTGTCGGTGCGGGCCTCCACCTCGTTCTGCGGCAGGTTCTGCGCGACGGTGGTCGGCGGCTCGGTCTCGGTGTCGGTGCTGCGCTCCTGCTCCTCCACGGTCTGGGTCGAGCGGACCACCTGGCTCTCGGGATCGAAGCTCTGTGTGCGCACGATCTCGCGCTTCGTCTCCAGGTCGGCCGCGACCTGGACGCGGACGTTGCCGGGGCCGAGCCGGGCCGCAAGCATCTGCTCCACCGCGCGGGCGAGGCGCGCCTCCGTCCCGACGCGCAGCCCTTCCGAGCGCACGACCGCCGAGGCCGTCCCGTCGTCCTCGGCCAGCAGCACGTCGCCATTGGCGTCCAGCACGGTGACCGCCGCGGGCTTCAGCCCGGCCACCGCCGCCGACACCAGGTGCCGGATCGCCAGCGCCTGGCGCCGGTCGAGCCCGCCGCCTCGCATGCGCACCACGACCGAGGCGGTCGGGGTCGGCGCTTCGCGGGAGAACGCCTCGCGGTCCGGCAGCACGAGGTGGACGCGCGCCGCCTCGACGCCCGACAGCGTCTCGATGGTCCGGCCAAGCTCGCCCTCCATCGCGCGCAGCCGGTTCATCTTCTGCATGAAACTCGTGATGCCGAGCGGCTTGTCACTGTCGAACAGCTCGTAGCCGACCCCGCCCGCCGACGGCAGCCCCTTCTCCGCCAGCAGCATGCGCACCCGCGCCACGTCCGCCTGCGGGACCTGGACCGAGGTGCCGTCGTGGGCGGCGGACACGGGGACGCCGATCTCCTCGACGGCCTTGACGACCCGCCCGGCCTCCGCGGGATCGAGACCGGAATAGAGCGTCGTCATGTGCGGTCGCGAAAGCAGGAGCGCCATCGCCGCGACCGCGGCGACGATGCCGAGGCCCACCACCGCCAGCGCGGCGACGCGGGCCCGCCCGAGCGTTCGAAGGTTGTCGACCAGACTGCCCACCGCACCCTCGATCTTTAAGGTTTCCGAAAAGCGTCCCCCATACCTTGTCCCGGGGTGACCGAAGAAACTTATCCGGACACCTTTTAACGGGCGTAAAAAACCGGGCCGGACCAAACCGGATCGCAAAGCATCAAGTCAGCGGATCATCCACACCGAAATTTTTCGCCAAGGTTTAGCGAAATGAGCGAACGATTACTGGTAGCGACGAGCCGGGACGGCGGCGGCGACTTCATTTCTCCGAAGATCGCTTCCGCCATGGTCGTCGTTCTGCCGGTCGGCCGCTTGGCCAGGGGGCTGCTCGCCGCCGTCATGGTCCTCGCCGCGGCCGCCGGGGGGTTCCGTCTGGCGGCAGGCCCGGGGGCCCTCGGCGCGCTGCTGCCCGAGCGTGGCGAAGCCCGGGTGGAGACGGCCTTCCTCGACCTGCCGGAAGTGATCGTCAACCTCCATCCCGAGGCCCGCTCGCGCTACCTGAAGATCGCGCTGACGCTGGAGGTCCCGGCCGGGCAGCGCGCCCGCGCGCAGGCGCTCGAGCCCCAGATGATGAACGCCGTGCAGGAGTTCCTGCGCGGCCTCGACGACGAGGACCTGGGCGGCTCGGCCGACCTGTCGCGGCTGCGGGACGAGCTGGCTCGCCGGCTGCGCCTCGTCTCCGGCGATGTCGAGGTCGCCGACGTGCTGCTGCGCAACCTGCTGACACAGTAGAGGCTTGGATGAGCGATCCCACCGACTTCGAGGATGCCGAGCTGGACATGGCCGCCGCCATGGGCATGGGTCAGGCGCCCAAGCAGCTGAACCAGGCGGAGATCGACCGGCTCCTCAACGTGGAGGAACCCGCGGGCGACGGGCGGCCGGCCGCGAGCGCGATCGAGCGCCTGGTCAACTCCACGGCGGTCAACAAGGACCGCCTGCCCATGCTGGACGTGATCTTCGACCGCATGGTCCGGCTGCTGAACACCTCGCTGCGCCAGCTCACCTCCAGCAACGTCGAGGCGTCGCTGGTCCGCGTCGACTGGCTGCGCTTCAGCGACTTCCTGGCCACGGTCGAGCTGCCCGCCCTGATCGGCGTGGCGCGGGCCGAGCAGTGGGACAACCATCTGCTGGTCTCGATGGACAGCTCGCTGATCTACACGATGATGGACGTGCTGCTGGGAGGCCGGCGCTCGCGGCCGGGCCGCGTCGAGGGCCGGGCCTACACCTCGATCGAGCGCAAGCTGACCGAGCGGCTGACCAAGGTGATCCTTCAGGACCTCAGCCAGTCCTTCGACCCGCTCGCCAAGGTCGATTTCAGCTTCGACCGGCTGGAGACGAACCCGCAATTCGCGGCGATCACCCGTGCGACCAACGTCACGATCCGCGCGCGCATCGCGATCGAGGTCGAGCGCCGCGTCGGCCATGCCGAGGTGGTGATCCCCTACGCGACGCTGGAGCCCGTGCGCGCCAAGCTCGTCCAGATGTACATGGGCGAGAAGTTCGGCCGCGACGTGATGTGGGAGACGCATCTGAAGTCGGAGCTGCAGCGCACCCGCATCGACCTCGTCGCCGTCCTGCACCAGATCGAGGCCCCGCTCGGCGAGGTGCTGGCCTGGAAGCCGGGGACGGCGCTGAAGCTGAAGGTGTCGCCCGACGCCCCGACCGTGCTGATGAGCGGCGAGACGCCGCTGTTCGCCGGCCGGATGGGCCAGTGCAACGAGAACGTCGCCGTCAGGATCGAGACGGACCTGGATACCAAGGGAGAGCTGGTGGATGGTCTCCTATCTCATTGACGCGTTCCTCGCGGTCATGCTCGTCACGACGACGGGCTACATGCTCGTGGTCAACCGCCGCCTGAAGACGCTGCGCTCCGGCCAGGCGGAGATGAACGGCCTGATGACGGCCTTCGCCCGCACGGTCGACGAGACCGACGCCTCGGTGAAGCGCCTGGTCGCCGCCGCGACCGAGGTCGCCGGGACGCTCGGCGCCGAGGTCGAGCGCGGCGGGGCCATGAAGGAGGAGGTGGGACTGCTGCTGACCGCGTGCGACCGGACGACCGCGCGCATGGAGGAGTCGCTGAACCACGCGCGCCTGCTGCTGCGCCGCCTGGACGAGACCGCGGCGTCCAGGGCGGGCCGCCGGCCGGCCGAGGCGGCATCTCCCGCGCCCGCCCAGCCCCCCCTGATACACGAGGACGAAGTCCGCTCCGAGCTGCGCGCCGAACCGGCTTTCCGGCCCAAGGACGGCAACGCCGCGCCGGCCAGCGAGTTCTACGCGACCCTGCGCACCGTGACCCAGAAGGCGTAACCGATGCTGCGCGTGATTCCCGTCACCCTGGTCGCCCTGCTGATGGTGCTGCCGTTCAAGCTGACCCCGCTGGTCGAGGCGCTGCCCGCGATCGCCCAGACCCACGACCGGGAGTTCGGCACCCACGACCGACCCTGGGCGGCCGACCTCGCGGCCCCGAAGCCGGGCGGCGGAGAAGACGCCGCGGCCCCGACCGCAGCACCGGCCGCCCTGCCGGCTGCGGAGCTGCCGCCGATCGCCACCTGCACCGACCCGACCGTGCTCGCCGCCGTCGCCGAGCAGGCCGACGAGCTGGCGATGCGCTCGCGCCGCCTGGAGGATGCCGAGGCCATGCTTGGCGCGACCGAGACGCGGGTCGGGGTCCAGATCGCGCGCCTGGCGGAGATCAAGGGCGAGGTCGAGGGCCTGCTGGCCCGGCGCTCGGCGCTGGAGGAGGAGGACGTCCGCCGGATGGTCGCGATCTACGAGGCGATGAAGCCGAAGGACGCCGCGCGGATCTTCAGCGACCTCGAGACGGACATGGTGATCGACGTTCTCGACCGGATGCCGGAACGCCGCTCGGCCCCGATCATCGCCGAGATGAAGGACGAGAAGGCGCGCGAGGTGACCCGCACGATCCTCCAGCGCCGCAGCCTGGCCTCGCGCGAGTGATGC
>NZ_DASYHS010000225.1:0-7632 GCF_035998295.1 Arenibaculum sp.
TCGTTGCCGCCATGGGCGAGGTGGAGATAGGCGAGGCCGAGGGTCGCGAGCTCGCCGACGAGATGGGCATAGAAGCGGGGGTAGTCCTCGCCCTCGTCGATGCCGCCGAGGCGCGATCCCGGGGACAGGCGGATCCCGGTCCGATCCGGCCCGATCTCGTCCGCGACCGCCGCGGCGACGTCCAGCGCGAACCGCGCCCGGTTCGCGATCGAGCCTCCGTACTCGTCCGTGCGGACATTCGCGTTCGGGGAGAAGAACTGCTGGAGCAGATAGCCGTTGCCGCCATGGATCTCGACGCCGTCCGCGCCGGCCTCGATCGCCCGGGCCGCGGCATGCCGGTAGTCCCGCACGGTCGCGCGCACCTCCTCGCCGGACAGCGCGCGCGGCGTCGGAGCGTCCAGCATGCCCCTGGCCGTGAACATCTTCTCGCCCGTGGAGAGGGCGGACGGCGCGACGGGGACGCGGTGATGGGGCGTGTTCTCGGGCTGCGACACGCGCCCCGCATGCATCAGCTGGATGATCATGCGCCCGCCCGCCCCATGCACGGCGGAGACGACGTCCCGCCACCTCGCGACGTGGGCGTCGGTGTAGATGCCGGGCGTGGTCGGATAGCCCTGTCCGTCGTCGGAGGGCTGCGTGCCCTCGCTGATCAGAAGCCCGAACGAGGCGCGCTGGGCGTAGTACTCGGCGGCGAAGGGGCCCGGCGTGCCGTCGGCGTTGGCACGGCTTCTCGTAAGGGGCGACATGGCGAGGCGGTGCTTCAGCGTCAGGCGTCCGACCCTGACCGGATCCCAAATGGTTGGCACGCCGGCTTCTCCTTCTTGCGGGACGTTGGAGGTTGCCACAGTTCGGGGAGGGGGTCTCCCGTCAGCAGTGCCAGTAGGAGCGCCGCATCCTCATGAGCCGGCCTCCGTCCCGGCACCCTGCAGCAGGCTGCGCACGAGCGGGTTCGGGAACCGGCGCTCCATCGTCACCGCGTAGAACGTCTCGGCGATCCCGGGGAGGCTGTCGGCCTCCACCAGCAGGCCACTGCCCAGCTCGTCCTTGACGACGATCGGCGGCAGGACCGCCAGGCCGACGCCCTCACGCGCCAGAAGGCGCATCATCGCCATGTCGTCGACCTCGGCCGCGATCTGCGGGCGTATGCCCAACCGGTCCGCCAGCGCATCGAAGCCGGTCCGCACGCCACTGTCCGCCGTCGGCAGGATCACCGGCCGGGACGCAAGCAGCTCCGCGAGCGGGGCGCCGCGCCCGAGGAGGGACGGCGTTCCGACCAGGCTCACGCGCTGCTCGGCCAGCCGGTGCGACACGAAGGAGGCCGCGGCATCGCGGGCGGGAGGCTGGTTGAGGAGCACCACGTCCAGGCTGAGCGCCTCCAGCCCCCGCAGCAGCCCCGCCGGGCTTTCGGACCGCAGGACCACCTCGACGTCCGCACGGCCGAGGATCGGCCGGAGGAACCCTATCTGGAAGTTCCGCGACAAGGTGGCGAGGGCACCGACGCGCACGGCCCGGCGCGCGTGCTCCGTCCCCCTCAGCGTTTCGACGAGCTCGTCGCCGGTCGCGAAGATCGCGTCCGCATGGTCGAGGGCGATGCGGCCGGCTTCGGTCAGGTGAAGCTGGCGGCCGCGCCTTTCGAACAAGCTGTGGCCGAGGCGCTCCTCGAGCTTGCGGATCTGCACCGACAGCGCGGATTGCGACAGGTTCAGCCGTTCCGCCGTGCGCGTAAGGTTCCCGTCATGCGCCACGGCCCTGAAATAGCGGAGATGGTGGTAGTTGAGTTCGCCCATATCGTTCGATCATATAGAACGATAACGCGAGAACAATGAATTTTTCTTGATCCGATCCGGCTGCTATCCGTCTCCCGACCCGCACCACCTCGCCCGCACCACCGCGCAGGGAGACGAGCCTTGATCCACCTTCTGCCGCTGATCGCCCCCGCGGCTCTCGCCGCCGCATCCGTCGTCGCCTTCCTGAGTCCGGGGCCGCGACCCCGTTTCGCCGTCCGGTCGGCCGAGATCATGGCTCTCCTCGCGCTCGCCGCGTCGGTCCTCTCGGTGGTCGTCCTGGCGGACCGGGGTGCCGGAACCGGGCCGACGGTCGGTTTCGGCGACATCGGCCTGGCGGCGCGCGTGGACGCGGTCAGCGTCACGATGCTGTCGCTCGTCTCCTTCGTCGGCTGGGTCGTGCTGCGCTACGCGGCCACCTATCTGGACGGGGAGACCCGGCAGGGCGCCTTCACGGGCTGGCTGTGCGCGACGCTGGCCTCGGTCCTGCTGCTCGTCTCCGCGGGCACCCTCGTGCAGTTCGTCGCCGCCTGGATCGCGACCAGCCTCTGCCTGCACAGGCTCCTCCTGTTCCACCCGGACCGCATCGCCGCGCAACGCGCCGCGCGCAAGAAATTCGTGACGGCGCGGATCGGCGACGTGGCCCTGGTCGCGGCCGCGATCCTGCTCGCCGTCGGTTTCGGCACCGGCGACCTCGCCGAGATCCTGGAGGCGGCGCGGGCGGGTGCCGTGCCCGCGGCGGCACCCTGGGCGGCCGGGCTGCTCGCCGTCGCCGCCCTGCTGAAATCCGCGCAGTTCCCGACCCATGGCTGGCTGACCGAGGTGATGGAGACCCCGACGCCGGTATCGGCGCTCCTCCATGCCGGCGTGATCAACGCGGGCGGCTTCCTCCTGATCCGCTTCGCCGACGTGATGCTGCTGGCGCCCGGCGTCTTGGCCGCGCTGGTGGGGATCGGCGGGTTCACCGCCCTGTTCGGCGGGCTCGTGATGCTGACCCAGCCGACGGTCAAGACGTCGCTGGCCTGGTCCACCGTGGCACAGATGGGCTTCATGATCCTGCAATGCGGGCTCGCGCTCTTCCCACTGGCACTCCTGCACATCGTCGCGCATTCGCTCTACAAGGCGCACGCCTTCCTCGCGTCCGGCGGTGCGGTCGAGGGGGTCGCGGCAATCCGACGGCCCGGTCCGGTCGCGGTCCCGGGCGGCGGCGCGATCGCGCGCGCCTTCGTGCTGGCGCTCGCCATCTACGGCGCGGTCGGTGCCGCCTTCGGGTTCGAGAGCAAGTCGCCGCAAGCGGTCGCGCTCGGCGCCATCCTGATCTTCGGCGTCGCCTACCTGCTTGCGCAGGGGCTGGCCGATGCGGCGCCCCGGCCGCTCACCCGGCGCACCGCACTGCTCTCGGTCGCCGCCGCGACCGCCTACTTCGCGCTGCAGACCGGCGCGGAACGCCTGACCGCAGGCACGCTGCCGGCAACGCCGGCCCCCGGCCCCCTCGAATGGGCGCTGATCGTGCTGGCGGTCATCACCTTCGGCTTCGTCGCGGCCGCCCAATCGGCCTTTCCGCTCTGGGCGCACCACCCGGCCGCGGCGGGCCTGCGCGTGCACCTGTCGAACGGCCTCTATGCGAACGCGCTCTTCGACCGCGTCCTCGGCGGCTGGTCCGTCCGCCGCCCGTCCTGACAGCCCCGGGAGATACCGAGATGGCCGAGAACGCCACCCTGACCACGCTCCACGCCGATGCGCTGACCGAGGCGACCGATGCGGCGATGCGCGCCATTCCGCCGGCCTGGCCGCTCGCCTCGAACGTGGCGGTCAACCCTTTCCTCGGCCAGACCGGAGACGGCCTCGCCCAGGCGGGTGCCCGGCTGCGCCGGGTCGCAGGCATCCGCGTGACCATGCCGCGGAGCTGGTATGCCGGGCGGATCGCCTCCGGCGCGATCGCCGACGAAGACCTCGCCGCCGCCCTTGCCTGCGCGCCGCCGGACCTGCGGCCGAAGGACGTGCCCGCGCTGAAGGAGGCGGCGATGAGGCCGGCGCCCGAGCCCGAGGCGCTGCCGACCGTCGCCGATCTGGCGGCCCGGGTCTCGGGCATCGACTGGCCGGCCTTGATCGCCGAGCGCATCGGCGCCTGGGCGGCCGGGTATTTCGACGAGGGTCAGGCGCTGTGGGCGGCACCGCGCGGCAAAGGCGCCTACGCCGCGTGGCGGGCCTATGCGACGCACGATCTGACGCCGGAGGTCGCGGGCCTGTCCGGGTTCGCGGCGCATGTCGCCGACGCGCCGGAGGACGCCCGGGCCGCGATCGCGCGGGCGGTCGCGCGCCTCGGGCTCCGTGGAGCTGCACTCGCCAGCTACTTCCACCGGATGCTCGTGACGCTCGGGGGCTGGGCGCAGTACGCGCGCTACCGGCTGTGGCAGGCCGAACTCGCCGGCGGATCGGATGACGTCCTCGTCGGCCTGCTGGCCGTCCGGCTCGTCTGGGAGGAAGCGCTGCACGGCCGCCACGGCGACGAGATCGGCGCGCGGTGGGAGGAGGTGCGTGCCGGCTACGCGGCACCGGTGGCGCCGACCAACGACCTGGTCGTGGACGCGATCCTGCAGGAGGCGGCCGAGCGCGCGGCGCAGCGGGAACTCGCGACGCTTCTGGCGGCGCCATCCCCCGTGCCGGCCGCCGGGCGCCCGGCGCTCCAGGCCGCTTTCTGCATCGACGTGCGCTCGGAGGTGTTCCGCCGCGCGCTGGAAGCGGCGGACCCCGGCATCCAGACGCTGGGGTTCGCGGGCTTCTTCGGCCTCCCGGTGGCGCACCGTCGCTTCGCGTCGGACGTGGAGGAGCGGCGACTGCCGGTCCTGCTGGAGCCCCGCATCTCCACCCGTGCCGGCGGGCCGGGGGATGATGCTGCGGACCGGGCAGCCCGCATCGCCGCCCGGGCGAAGCGGGCCTGGGGACGGTTCAAGCTCGCCGCGGTCTCGTCGTTCGCGTTCGTCGAGGCGACCGGGCCGGTCTACGCGGCCAAGCTGGTCCGCGACGGGCTCGGGTTGCGGGCGGCCGGGGCGGCGGACGATCCGGCGCCGCGGTTCGACCCGACCCTCGACGTCGACGCGCGCACGGGCGTGGCCGAGACGGTGCTGCGGGCGATGTCGCTCACGGAGAACTTCGCGCGCCTGGTCCTGCTGGCCGGGCATGGGGCCGGGGTCGTCAACAACCCCCATGCCGGCGCGCTCCAGTGCGGGGCCTGCGGCGGCCGTTCCGGCGAGGTCAACGCCCGCCTGCTCGCGGTGCTGCTGAACGACCGGGATGTGCGATCCGGACTGGCGTCGCGCGGCATCGACGTTCCCGAGGACACCCTTTTCCTCGGCGCGCTGCACGACACCACGACGGACGCGGTCACGATCTACGCGGCCGACCATCCGTCGCCCGCCCATGCCGCCGACCTGGAGCGCGCGCGCGCCCGGCTCGACGCGGCCGGCAAGGCGGCTCGGGCCGAACGCGCGCTGCGGCTTCCCCGGGCCGCCGGCGGGAGGGGCGTCGCGTCCCGCAGCCGCGACTGGGCCGAGGTGCGCCCGGAATGGGCGCTCGCGGGCTGCAATGCCTTCATCGCCGCGCCGCGCGGCCGCACCGCAGGAAGGAGCCTGGAAGGGCGGGCCTTCCTCCACGACTACGACTGGAGACGGGA
This sequence comes from Arenibaculum sp., assembly GCF_035998295.1. Classification (NCBI taxonomy): domain Bacteria; kingdom Pseudomonadati; phylum Pseudomonadota; class Alphaproteobacteria; order Rhodospirillales; family Azospirillaceae; genus Arenibaculum; species Arenibaculum sp. Next base: position 5,458 of record NZ_DASYHS010000225.1, read on the forward strand.
CGAGGGGTTCGGGACACTCGAGCTCATCATGACCGCGCCGGTCGTGGTGGCGAGCTGGATCAGCCTGCAATACTACGGCTCGACCGTCGCCCCGGAGGTCTTCGGCTCCGGCGACAAGCTGCTGCACAACGTCACCGGCGGCATCGGCGTCGTCGAGGGCAATGGCGGACTGCTGCGCGCCGGCCTTCCGTGGCAGTCGGTCCATGACGGCGAAAGGCTGGTCCACGAGCCGCTGCGCCTGTCGGTCTGCATCGAGGCGCCGCGCGCGGCGATGGTCGAGGTTCTGGCACGCCACGACGGGGTGCGCGCGCTCTTCGACAATCGCTGGCTGCACCTCTTCGCGTTGGACGACGAGGGCCGGATGGCCTGGCGCTATGCCGGCGGCCTCGAATGGACGCCGGTGGAGGCAAGGGTGGAATGCGAGCCGCAGCTGGAGACGGCAGGCTAAAGGTGGCGGCCACCCGGGCCGGGCCCGGGTGGCGTCCCTCCTACTTCACCTCGATCCGGGCCACCGCCCAGACCCATTGCGCATCGTCCCGCTTCATCAGCTCGGGATGCTCCTCGCGCGGGAAGACCACCCAGGCGGGCCCCCGGCCGCCGAGCCCGAGCCACTCGCCGTCCCGCTTGAGCGCGAGGATGACCGGGTAGCGCTCCATGTCCTCGGCCGTGATCTCGGCGCCGTAGCCGTCCAGCGCGAAGGCGGTCGCGTTCTTGCCGGCAGCACCCGCGGCGGTCAGGACGTCACGCAGCAGCGGGCCTTCGAAGCGGAAGCGGCCGGGCCAGTCTTGGTAGGAGGTCTCGACCGCGTGCATGCCGAGGCCGGTCAGCATGTCGGTATCGAAGACGGCCGCCCGGTCGAAGGTGACGTCGCCGAAGGCGAACAGGGCGTCGTGGAAGGGATCGAGCGGGCCGCGGTTGGCGGCGCCGACGTCGCCATGGACGGTCAGGACCACCGGGCCTTCCGGCTTGGCGAGTTCGGCGGCCGAAGCGGTCGCGGCGGACAAGGCGAGCAGCAGGGCTGCGGCCAGACGCAGGAACATGGGCGGAAACTCCTTATTCTGGTAAATGGCCGGCGGGTTTCAGGCGGTGGCGAGCACGTCCAGGTAGCGTCGGACCGTCGCCGCCAGCCCATGCTCGATCGCCTCCGAGACGAGCCGGTGGCCGATGGAAAGCTCATCCGGCCGTATCGCCGACAGCAGCGCAGGCAGGTTCAGGGTATCGAGATCGTGCCCTGCATGGATCCTGAGCCCGTGCGAGCGGGCGAGTGCTGCCGCGCCGGCCAGCGCGGTCAAGTGCCGGTCCCGCTCGGCCGGGACGTCGAACGCGGCGGCATAGGCGCCGGTGTAGAACTCGACCGCGTCGACGCCGGCCTCGCATGCGAGCGCCACCGAGCGCGGATCGGCGTCGGTGAAGACGCTGATCCGGACCGAGCCCTTCAGCGCGGCGACGAGGGCCGCGAGCTGTTCCTGGTCGTCATAGGCGCGCCAGCCCCGGTCCGACGTCAGCTCCCCGGGCGTGGCGGGCACGACCGTGAACTGCGTCGGGACGATGCGGCGCGTCAGGCGCACCAGCTCCGGCCGGATGTTGCCCTCGATGTTGAACTCGACCCGGCCGTCCCGGATCTCCGGCATCTCGGCGAGGGCGAGGACGTCGTCGAGGGTGATGTGGCGCGCGTCCTCGCGCGGATGCACGGTGATGCCCTGCGCACCGGCCTCGATCGCGAGCCGGGCGAAATGGACGAGGTCCGGGATCGGGCCGCCGCGGGAGTTGCGGAGCAGCGCGATCTTGTTGACGTTGACGCTGAGATTGGCCGGCATGTCGCCTCCGCGCACCGCATGTCGATCCTGGGGTGCAGGAGCTTATGCGGGCCGTCCCGGCCTGCCAAGGGCCGGTCTTCGGCGACAGTCGGGGCGGCCGTCAAAACCCCACGGCGCAGCCGTCCTTGCGGTGGTCGGAGCCGGCGACGTAGCCGCGTTCGATCCGGTGGATCAGCTGGGCGCCGCCGAAGCCGAACGACACGTCGGGCGACTCCGGCACGACGAGGTGACCGCGCGCCCGGAGGCCGGCGACGGCCGCCGCGTCCATCGTCGCCTCGACCGCGACCTCGCGGCCCTTCACGACGCGCCAGCGCGGCGCGTCGCTCGCCGTCTGGGGGTTCTGGCCCCAGGCCTGCGT
>NZ_DASYHS010000163.1:0-1538 GCF_035998295.1 Arenibaculum sp.
ACCGGCGCCGAGCCGCCCGGCCCGTGATCACCTCGACACGCTGGATCGCCATAAGGACTGCCATAGGGATAGCCTCAGGAACAGCCCTCTGACTCGCATCCAGCTCCCAATCTCACAAGGCGGCCTTCACCGGAGCGATACAGAGCGCGAGGCGATCGCGGCCCTGCAGCGCTTCACCACCGACGGCTTCGGATACCGGATACAGGCCACGCGGCCACAGACGATCGGCTATGCCCTGTCGGACTCGCCTGCGGGCCTCGCCGGATGGATCTACGAGAAGTTCGAGGCTTGGACCGACAGCGACGGCGATCCGGAGACGGCGTTGACCCGCGATGAAATGCTCGACGACATATCGCTCTACTGGCTGACCAACACGGCCGCCTCGTCGGCCAGGCTGTACCGGGAGAATGCCCAGTACGGGATGAACCTGGGCGTGGTCGAACTCCCCGTCGGCGTCAGCATCTTCCCCGGCGAGATCTTCCGCACGCCGCGGAGCTGGGCCGAGAAGGTCTACCCCAATCTGATCCATTGGAACGAGCTCGACCGGGGCGGTCATTTCGCGGCGTTCGAGCAGCCGACGCTGTTCGTTCAGGAGCTGCGCGCCTGCTTCCGCAGCCTTCGGGACGGGTGAACCGCGCCGGGTTTTCCCGAGGCCGTTGATCGTCTCGACCAGGGCATCGTCATGGGAATCGCCGAAGCTGCCCACGGATGGTTCGCCGCCGGCTCGAGCCGGCGGCGCGCCTCGGCGATCGGGGACCTGGTCGCCTGCGCGCGGCCGGCGCACGCCCTCGCGCGGGTAGCGCAGCACCTCCAAACGACCTCGAATCGATCGATGAGTTCGCCCGGACGGCGCGTCAGCGGCTGCGACAGGAGGATGGGACCTTCCGGAGGAAGCCACATCCAAAGTCTCGTAAAGCGGGCTGGGAGGGGAGCGGACCAGATTGTGATCCGTGTTCGGTTCTCAAGCTCCTCCAGACCCTCATGGAGGTGTCTGGAGGAAAGCCTGGAACGGAAACTGCGGCGCACGGCGTTCGCAGCTTCGTACTTAATTGGCTCCGGCGGTAGGACTCGAACCTACGACCCAGCGGTTAACAGCCGCTTGCTCTACCGACTGAGCTACGCCGGAATAATCGTGACACGCTCGTGCGGTCTGCAGATCTGGCGGCGACCTACTCTCCCACGTCTTGAGACGCAGTACCATCGGCGCTGGGGGATTTCACGGCCGAGTTCGGGATGGGATCGGGTGTTGGGCCCCCCGCCATGACCACCAGATCGGCGGACCACACGGGCGTTTTCGGATTTTGTGACTTTTCGGGAAAAGTGCAACCACTAAGTTGGCCGCAGTCGGGGTCGCCGCTGCGCGCGGCGCTGGAGCGCGCCTCGCCCCTTTCGGGGCTGCGGGCGCTGAGATCAAGCCGATCGAGCGATTAGTAAGGCTCAGCTTCACGCGTTGCCGCGCGTCCACATGCCTCCTATCGACGTGATGGTCTATCACGGCTCTCGGGGAATGCTGGTTTCGAGGGGGGTTTCCCGCTTAG
>NZ_DASYHS010000165.1:0-9276 GCF_035998295.1 Arenibaculum sp.
GGCGAGGTAGAGCTTGATGGCCTCGTTGAGCCGGTCGATGTCGTCGTCCATGCGCTCGACCTCGTCCAGCAACCGGCGGTCGTCGTCACGCAGGACCAGGAAGCTCTTGTCCAGCATCTCGGCGACGATGTCGCCCATGCGCAGCGCTTCGCGGGCTGCGCAGGCCAGCGCTACGGGAGGTGTCGTAACCCCGGAACGATCGAGATAGCGGGGCGTGCCCGGCCGGTCGGGTGCTGGTCGGTCGGGCAGCAGTCGGGCGCACAGCCGGGCGAACGGTCCCGTCAGGCTGAGAAAGACTATGGCGATCGCCAGATTGAAGCCGGTGTGGAAGTTGACGATCCGGTGTGCATTGTCGGCACCGGGAATGAAGTCCGGCAGCCAGGGAAGGGCCAGGAATGCCCCGGCGGCACCGATGCTCCGGAACAACAGATTGCCGAGCGGTAACCGCCGTGCTGCCGGTGGCTCCGACGCCGCCAGGGCCAGAGCGGGTAGCGTTCCACCGATATTAGCGCCGATCACGAGTGCCAGAGCGGCCGGGAGTGGCAGGGCGCCGGTACTCGCGAGCGACACGATCAACAGGACGATGCTCAGGCTCGAATGGGCGATCCAGGCGAGGATGCCACCGGCGATGAGGCCTACCAGCGGCTTGGCGGCGAGTGTCGCAGCCACCGCGCCCGCCCAGGGTGCGTCGCGCAACGGTGCGCTCGCTCCGATGATCATGGCGAGTGCCAGTAGCAGCAGGCCTATGCCGACCGCGACCCGACCCGCCTCGGTGATGCGCTGGTTCCGGGCGCCGAGGAAAGCTGCCGTTCCGCCGGCCAGCAGGAGCGGCCCGAGCCAGTGCAGGTCAAGTCTGAGCACCTGGACCGCAAGCGTCGAACCGACATCGGCGCCGAGCAAGATCGCGAGCCCGGTCGCGACCGGGAGCATGCCGCGCCCTACGAAGGAGGTTGCCATCAACGCTGTCGCGGTCGAGCTCTGGAGCAGCGCGGCCGCAACCGTTCCAGCCCCGAAGGCGTACAGGCGGTTACAAGTGCCGGCGGCCAGCAGGCGGCGGAGTTCGCCGCCGCACGCCCGCTGAATTCCGGCCCTGACCATCGCGAGGCTGAACAGTAGCAGGGCGATGCCGCCCGCCAGCTCCGCAATGGATGAGGGCATCTACGCTCCTTCGCCGAAGGAGCACCGTGCCGCATCGACGATCCGCCGATAGGAGCGCAAGGTCTGCGCGATATCTTCAGCCTCGCCAGCCGGCTCGTCGAACGCGAGGGTGACGGTGGTAAGCCCGTCTTCGGCGGAATGGCTGCCAAGCTGGCGTGCCGGGCCGTGATGGGCCGCCACATCCTGGCAGATCGCCTTTTCGAGCTCGGGATTCTGCGACCCTTCGTAGACGTAGAGGATGTTCATCGGTTCGGTCCCGCTGCTGATGAAAATCCAACACCGGGGAGCCGGGGATTGTTTCTCCGCGCAGACGTGAGTCAGCCGGAACGCGCCGGAGCGTCCGGAGTGCCGCGCAGGCAGATCAGCGTCGACAGCATCGCCGCGATGCAGGTCTCCGTACCCTCGTTCTCGGCATATACCTCGGTCCGTACGACGCTCAGCGTCCGTCCGGGCTTCAGTACTTCGGCCCGCGCGACCAGACGTTCTCCACGTGCGGGCGCCATCAGGTTGATCTTGAATTCCGTCGCCAGCACCGAGGAGGCGGCGGGCATCAAGGTATAGGCCGCATAGCCGGCGGCGGTGTCCGCGAGCGCCGTGGTGACGCCGCCGTGGATGTAGCCATGTTGCTGGCACAGATCCTCTCGCCAGGGCAGCGCGACCTCGCACCGGCCCGGGCTGACTTCCGCCAGAATGGCGCCGACGGTCCGCATGAAGGTCTGGCGCGCGAAGCTGTCGCGGACTTTCATCTCGAAGTCGGGATCGGGTGGCGTGAATCGGGGCATGGGAGGAGGCTCCGGAAGGTTGAACGCGCAGGGGGGCTTTCCACGGTCCGCCCGAACGGCTAGACATCGTGCAGGGCCGCAGCGTGCCATACGGGAACGTATGGCACGCTGCGGCACCAGTCAACGGCGGAGGCGCAAGCTGGATACGCAGGCGGACGAACGGCGGGACACCCGGCCAGGTCGGGAAACCTGGATCGAGGCAGGGTTCCTGGAACTGGCGGATGGCGGGATCGACCGGGTGAAGGTCGAGGTGCTGGCACGCCGGATCAACGTCACCAAGGGCGGCTTCTATTGGCATTTCCGCGACCGGGCGGATTTGCTGACCTCAATGCTGACGCGTTGGAGCGAGGGCCGGACGACCGCTATCGCGCGCCAGACGGAAGCTGCCGGCGGTGACGCCCGAGCCCGGCTGAGAGGGCTGATCCGCCTGTACGTCGAAAACGCCAACCCTCGCGGGATGGCCATCGAGATGGCCGTGCGGGATTGGGCACGGCGCGATCAGCGGGCCGCCTCGGCCGTCGCGATGGTCGATACCGCGCGCCTGGAGCGGGTATGCGGCCTGTTCCGCGACCTCGGCTTGAACGAGGAGGTGGCTTCGGCCCGTGCCTTCCTCTTCTATTCCTTCATCTTCGGTCAAGCGTTGTTGTTGCCGCCCGGCGGCGAGGAAGCCCGGCGCAGGCTCACCGATGCCTGCACCGGGTTGCTGGTCGACTGAAGGCTGCGCGACGGGGTGCCGCTATTCGGCGGCCCGTCGGCGATGTACCCCTTCGTGGAACTCCTCCACCATCTTTGCGCAGAACGCCTCGAGATCGTCGGGCCGGCGCGAGGTGACCAGCCCGCGGTCGGTGACGACCGGCTCGTCCACCCAGGTAGCGCCGGCATTGGTCAGATCGGTCTTCAGTGACGGCCACGACGTCATGCGCCGGCCTCGTACTCCGTTCGCCTCGATCAAGGTCCAGGGACCATGGCAGATCGCGGCGATCGGCACCCCTCGATCCACGAAGGAACGCACGAAGGCGACCGCGGTCCGGTTCATGCGCAACGCGTCCGGATTTATGACGCCACCCGGCAGAACCAACCCGTCGTAGCCGCCCGGCTCCGCGTGGTCCAGCGGCACGTCCACGGGGATGCGGTCGCCGCGATCATGGTGGTTCCAGCCCTCGATCATATCTGGCTGGGGAGCCACGACATCGACCGTAGCACCGGCATCCAGCAAAGCCTTGACCGGTTCTATCAACTCGACCTGTTCGACCCCGTCCGTTGCGAGCACGGCGATCCTAAGCCCCTCGAGTGTCTTCGTCACCTTCGCCCTCCTGGTCCCAAATCCGAATCGGCGTCCTCTCAACCGGTCTCGGACCTGAGCATCGCGGAGCGGAAAAGGTTTTCCGGTCAGCCGAAACGGCTGCGCAACTCGTCGACCTGCTCCGGCGTCAATGGGCGTACGGCGTGGCCCCGCAACAGGAGAAACAGGCGCGCCGTCTCCTCCAACTCCTCGATCGCATGGGCGGCCGCGTCAAGGGTCGTGCCGGCGACGACCGGCCCGTGATTGGCGAGCAGGACGGCGTGGTGCCGTCCCGCGAGCCGCCGGACGGCTTCCGCCAGATCGGGATCGCCCGGAGGGTGGTACGGGACCAGCGGCAGCCGGCCGACCCGCATCACGTAGTAGGCGGTGAGGGGCGGCAGGACGTCGTCGCCGGGGACATCGGCCAGACAACTCACCGCGGCGGAGTGCGTTGCGTGCAGATGCACGACGGCACGGGCGTCTGCACGCTCGCGGTACATGGCGAGGTGGAGCACCGCCTCCTTGGTCGGTCGCGGGCCGCCGGTCCAGTTGCCGCCAGCGTCCAGACGGGACAGTTCGGCCGGGTCCAACTCGCCGAGTGCGACATTGGTCGGGGTCATCAGCCAGCCGTCCTCGACACGGACACTGATGTTCCCGGAACTGCCGAAGGTCAGGCCGCGGTCGAACAGCGAGCGACCCAGTCTGCAGATCCTTTCACGCGCGAGGGTCTCGGTCATCGCGGCATCTCCCGGGTAGCGGACACGCCGACAGGGTAGGATATTCCTCTGCCGTTCACAGCGGCTCGAACGTCCCATGGGGGCCGAGCGCCGTCACGGCGCCGGTCACGATGTCGAAGTACCAGCCGTGCAGCCGCAGCGTCCCGCCCTCCACCCGCTCGCGCACCCAGGGAAAGGTCAGGAGGTTGTCGAGCGAGACCTTGATCGCCTCGTGCTCGCACAGGTGCTGGGCCTGCGCCGGCTCGCCGCCTGCGGCTGCCAGTGCCCGGTCGCGTGCCGGCCGGGCTATGTGCATCCATGCGCTCACGAAGTCGTCCCGCGCCTCGTCGCCCCGTTCCAGCAGCGCGCCGATGCCGCCGCACCGGGCGTGGCCGAGCACGATGACGTTCGGGACCTGCAGGGACAGCACCGCGAACTCGAGAGCGGCGCTGGTGCCGTGATAGTGGCCGTCCGGCGCATAAGGCGGGATCAGGTTTGCGACGTTGCGTACCACGAAGATCTCGCCGGGCCCGGCTCCGAAGATCAGTTGCGGATCGACACGCGAGTCGGAGCAGGCGACGACCATCGCGCTCGGCGACTGGCCGCGCTCAGCGAGTTCTTCGAATACCTGCCGGTGGTCGCGATCGTAGCTCTCGCGGAACCGGCGGAATCCTTCGATCAACCTTTTCATGGCACCCTGCGCACGAGGGGGGACGTGGGCTCTCGGCCCGCGCGCTTTCGTGTGTCCCGTCCGTACGCCTCCGTCAAGTCGTAAATCCACCACCCGACACGATCACGACCGCTCCGGCCCTCGGGTCAACCCATGCGCACGCAGCTTGTCCGCTATCATCGTATGCGAAACGCCCAGTCGATGCGCCAGCCGGCGCGTGCTGGGATACGCGGGCAGGAGCGACAGCAGCAGCGAACGTTCGAAGGCGCCGACGGCTTCCTGCCAAGTCCCGGCAGTGGCCGCCGCACCGGGGATGCCGCCGACCGCAGCCGACGCCAGTTCCAGGTCGTGTGGTCCGATCTCCGGGCCGTCGGTCAGCGTCACCGCCCGGAACAGCACGTTCTGGAGCTGGCGGACGTTGCCCGGCCAGTCGAGGGCTTCGAGCGCACCCAGTGCTGCCGGGGACAGGCGGGGTACGGGCCGCCCCGCTTGCGTCGCCGCGCGGCCGACGAAGACCTCGGCGAGAAGCCCGACATCCTCCCGCCGGGCTCGCAACGGCGGCACGTCGAGCGTCAGGACGGCCAGCCGGTACATCAGGTCCTCGCGGAACCGGCCCTCCACGGCGAGGGCCTGGAGGTCGCGATGGGTTGCACTGATCACCCGTACGCTTGCCCGGCGTTCCTGTTTGCCGCCGACGCGGCGGAAGCTGCCGTCCTGGAGAAAGCGAAGCAGCTTTGCCTGGACGTAGGGGGACATCTCGCCGATCTCGTCCAGGAACACGGTGCCGCCGTCGGCCAGCTCCATCAATCCCGGCTTGCCGGACCGGTCGGCGCCGCTGAAGGCACCAGGTGCGTAACCGAACAATTCGCTCTCGACGAGGCTCTCGGGCAGGGCGGCACAGTTGAGCGCGAGGAAAGGGGCCGTGGCTCTCGGGCCGGCCCGATGGATCGCGCGGGCGAACAGTTCCTTGCCGGACCCGGTCTCGCCCAGGATCAGGACCGGCGCCTCGACGTCGGCGAATCGGCGCGCGCGCTGGGTCGCCGCCAGGACGGCCGGGGAGCGGCCCAGGATCTCCTCGAATCCGGAAGGCTGCGCCTCGCGCAACGCGGATAGATGGCGGCCGACGAGACCGGGAGCGCTCAGCAGGAGGACGTGATCCGCGGCTCGGGGGCCCACTCCGTCGGATATCGGTCGAACATCCAGCAGGAAAGGGCGTCCTGCGACGAAAACCTCGTGCGGGACACGGTTGCCCGACGTCACGGACCGCCACGTGTCCATCCCCAGCGCGTCCGCTACCGTGCGGACTTCGTCAGGCCCGCCGGCCCCTGTCAGGCGTAATGCCGCCGGGTTGGCAGCCAGGATGCGGCCTTGCCCGTCCACCGTCAGCACTGGGTCGGGAAGGGCGGCGAGCAGAGTATCCAGGTGCATCCGGCGCCGCTCGCCGGGAAGCAGCTCGACCGGGCTGACGGCGATGACGTCTTCGACCGAGAGCAAGGCCGGGGTCAGCCGCTCCAGTTCCTGCGACCCCAGCCCCGGCGCATGGACGTAGACGTGGCCCGGGACGACCTCGACGCTGGCGAGGTCGATCCCAAGCCTCGCCACCGCGCCCAGTACTTCCTGAGCGATGCCGATGCGATCCCGGCAGGTGATGTCGATGCGCATGGTCGTAAAGTTTTCCGTACGGTGTAAGGAAATTCTGACGATCGCCCGAGGGGCGCGTCAAGGCTTGCTTTCCGGCACCTGCGGCAACATGCGCCGTAAGGGATACCTTACAGCTCCCCGAGGGCTGTACGAGCCGGATCGGGAGGAATCCTGGCTGTTGCAGCTCCGGCACGAAGCTTGCGAAGCGACCGTTCAGCGCACCCCATCAGGAGGGACATCATGGCCCGCAGGAATTCCGAAACGGACGGCTTCGCAACCCGCGCCATCCATCACGGCTACGATCCGATGGAGGAACGAGGCGCGCTGACGCCGCCGGTCTACATGACCTCGACGTTCGCGTTCCCGACGACGGCCGAAGGCGGCGACCGCTTCGCGGGTACGGCGGGCGGATATGTCTATACCCGGCTCGGCAACCCGACGCAGGCCCTGCTGGAAGAACGTCTTGCCGCCCTGGAGGGTGGAGAGGCGGCGCTTGCGACCGCGTCGGGCATGGGAGCGATCAGCGCCACGATGTGGACGCTGCTGTCGCCGGGAGACGAGGTGATCGTCGACCGCACGCTTTACGGCTGCACCTTTTCGTTCCTGCGTGATGGGCTCGCCCGCTTCGGGATCGTGGTCTCCCATATCGACCTGACCGATCCGCGCAACCTGGAGGCGGCGGTCGGGCCGCGAACCAGGATCGTGTACTTCGAAACGCCGGCCAACCCGAACATGCGCCTCGTCGACATCCGGGCGGTCAGCGACATCGCGCGGGCGCGTGGCATCACCGTGATCGTCGACAACACCTACTGCTCGCCTTGGCTGCAACGGCCGCTGGAGCTAGGGGCGGATCTGGTCGTGCATTCCGCGACGAAGTATCTGGGCGGACATGGGGACGTCATCGCAGGCGCGGTCGTCGGGTCGGCGGAGACGATCGATCGTATCCGCATGCAGGGGCTGAAGGACATGACCGGCGCCGTGATCGCGCCGCTCGACGCGTTCCTGGTGCTTCGCGGCTTGAAGACGCTGGAACTGCGCATGGAACGGCATTGCGAGAATGCCGGCGCGCTCGCCCGGCTGCTGGAAGGGCATCCCGCGGTCGACCGCGTATTCTATCCCGGCCTGCCGGGATTCGCGCAGCATGAACTCGCAAAACGCCAGATGAGCGGGTTCGGCGGCATGGTCGCGTTCGAACTCAAAGGCGGGTTTGCGGCAGGCTGCCGCTTCATGGATGCGCTTGGGCTCGTTACCCGGGCGGTAAGCCTGGGCGACGCCGAAACGCTGGTCCAGCACCCCGCCAGCATGACGCATTCGACCTACACGCCGGAGGAGCGGGCCCGTTACGGCGTCTCGGACGGCCTGGTCCGCCTTTCGGCCGGGCTGGAAACGCTTGCCGACATCGAGGCGGACATCGGGCAGGCCCTGGACGAGGCGAGGAGAGCGGCGCGGTCGGCCGCGTAAAGCGGTCGCCGGCCTCCATGGGTGACGGGCAGGCGTGACGCTCTCGGAAGGGGCGGATACCGGTGCTCCGCCGCGTGCTACCATCCTTCGCAAAGCGGGAAGGGAGGAAGCCATGGCATCCAGATCGTCCACCATCCTGACCGGTTCGACCTGCGTCGTGGCCGTGTGCCTCGGCGTGGTCGTACCCGGGGCGCCGGCGACCGCGCAGACGCCGGAACAGCGCGACGCCGTCGAGCGCTCCCGGCCGCTGGTCCCGCAGCCGCCCTGGCCGCAGGGCGACCAGCGGGGCATGGCCAACACGCAGGGGCCGGGAACCTGGCTGCGTTGCGCCCAGCATCTCGCCGATCCGAACGCGCGCGTCTACGAGATCTCGCATCCGCGCTCCAACACCATGCCGATGTCGCCCTTCGGGACGCCGCTCGAGGATGTCTACCGCCCGACCGCGAGCATCCCGGGGACCCGCCACGCCTTCAACGGCGAGGAGACCGTGAGCGGCGAGCCGGGTGCGCAGGGCACGCAGATGGACGCGCTCGGCCATTTCGCGCAGCTCGACGAGCCGTGGTCCGGCGAGGGCGGGGTTCCGGCCGACCGGGCCCGGTACTATGGCGGCTACGGGCAGGCGGAGGTGAAACCGACGCCGGACTCGCCGCTGCTGAAGCTCGGCATCGAACAGGTGCCGCCGATCGTCACCAGCGCCGTGCTGCTGGACGCCAGGACCCATCTCGGCGGCGGCGAGCCGATGGAGCCTGGCCAAGTCGTCACCGCCGCGGACATCGAGGCCATGATCGAAGCGCAGGGGCTGGGCTGGCGGGGCCTCCTGGCCGGCGACGTGCTCTATATCTACACCGGCTGGGGCGACAGGTGGCAGGACCCCGACACCGAGCGGAGCTACTACACGATGGGGCCGGGTCTTTCCCTCGACGCAGCGCGCTACCTCGAGGAGAAGGCAATCGCGCTGGTCGCGCTCGACAATCCCTTCACGGACCCGGTCGCCGAGGGCCAACTGCGGGGTGAGGCACCGCCCCCGGCCGGCACGCCCGAGGGCATGCCGTTCGCGATCCACCACCACAACCTCGTCGAGGCCGGCATTCACAACATCCAGAACGCCAACCTGGCGGAACTCGCGGCCGACAGGGTGTGGACGTCCTGCACGATGATCCTGCCCCTGCGCTCGCAAGGAGCGTCGGGGTCGCCGGTTCGCCCGGTCGCGATCGGCGCCCCGAACCAGTCCTGAGGCCTCGCAATCGCTCTCAGCGGCGGACGGGGGCTTCCGCCGCCTCGTCCCAACGCCAATCCGGCGCGTCGGCGGCGATGCGGACGCCGCCGACCCAACGTTCCGGCGGGCCGAGGGACTGCCAGTCGAGCTTGCCCGCCAGCACGGCCCGGCCGGCGGGGGTGAGGTGCAGGCGGTGCTGCGGCCAGGGCAGATCGGCGTTCTCCGGCCCTCCGGTCCGGTTGATCGTGAAGACCGGTTCGCGCGCCCGGTCCATGGCCTCGACCACGGCCAGGAACATGACGTCGCCGAGCGAGGGCAGGGGCTCGCTTTCACGCATCAGATGTGCGTAC
>NZ_DASYHS010000198.1:0-35268 GCF_035998295.1 Arenibaculum sp.
CGCCCTCAGCCCTCCTTGACGTCGGCGACCCGGCCGCCGGTGATCGCCTGGAGCGTGGCCGTCTCGGTCGAGAAGGCGTGCATCGGCGAACCGGCGGCGGCCCAGACCGGGGACAGCGCCGTCAGGTCCTCGTCGATCAGCACCCGGACCGGGACGCTGTGGCCGACCGGGGCGACGCCGCCGATCGCGAAGCCCGTCGCCTTGCGCACCCAGTTCCCGTCCGCGGGCTCGACCGGCGCGCCGAGAAGGGCCGAGACCTTGGCCCGGTCCACCCGGTTCGAGCCCGAGGTGAGGACCAGGACCGGCATGTCGCCCTGGCGGAACACCATGGACTTCACGATCTGCGCGACGGTGCAGCCGACCGCGCGCGCGGCGTCGGCGGCGCTGCGGGTTCCTTCGGGAAAAGCCTGTATCGTGTCCCCATGCCCGGTGGCGAGAAGCGCCTCGCGGACCCTTTCGACGGAATTGCTCGCCAAGACCGGCTCCTTCAATCGTGCATTCGGCCAATCGTGCATTCGGCCAATCATGCACTCGGCAGCCCTGAGACTAGAACGGTTCATGACTTGACGGAAGCATATCCAGCGTTTGCAAAGTAGTTTTTGCATTCGTGGGATCCAATGGCGGCGACGAGGCTTCCGATATGGAGCCGGGTATCTTCGATGGCTCGCGATGATCGCGGACTCGAAGTCCGCGTCGCCTGCCAGGGCGGTGAAGTGCCGTTCGAAGACACCGCCTCGGGCCTACCGGCGAAAGCGCTGGAATACCGAGTTCCAGAAACCGAACGACGCCGGCAGGTCGCGTCACGGCGCTCCGACCCGCACGACCCGGAGCACGGCTTCGACGAAACGCCGCTTGTCGGTCGCCGAGTGCCCGGGGTCTCCGACTTTTCCAGGAACGACCGGGAAGAAGAGGAGCGATTCGCTTCCGCTGATCGTCACGTAATACCATCCGATCCAAGGCCACCTCCCTTTCGGCAGCCTTGAAGTAAATTTTCTCGAGTTTAGGGCTCCCTGCGCCTCTGAATGTCAATAGGCCATAGTCTACGCCAAATGAACTCGGTTCAATGGCGGCTGCAACGGGTGCTTCATAAAAACCGGTACGGTGATCTGTGATTTCGGAAAAACTCGCCATTACTTTAAATTTGCGAATGTAAATTGGTGGAAATGAGTTCTTATGGACTTGGAAAGAACGGACTTACCAGGAACAATCAATCTGGTCGAGTGTTTACATCGCGCATTGTTTTAATTGGTTGTGGAAGGTTCGTCCCATGAGCGAGATTGCAGGTCATCCTACCGTTTCCGAAGATGCGCATACCATCATGGTGAAGAAGGTATCCTGGGGTGCCATCTTCGCCGGGACCGCGGTCGCGCTGATCGTGCAAGTCCTGCTTACGATGCTCGGCTTGGGGATCGGAGTGGCAACCCTTGATCCCGGCACGGGCGATAGCCCGGCTGCATCGACCTTCTCCATCGTGGCAGGCATCTGGTACATCGTTTCCGGCATCGTCGCTGCATTCGCAGGTGGTTACGTCGCTGCGCGGATGTCCGGTCGCCCGGACCCGACGACGGGCGCATTCCACGGCCTTACGACATGGGCATTCACGATGCTCGTCGTTCTTTACCTTCTGACCACGACGGTCGGGAGCATCATCGGCGGAGCGTTCGCAGGCCTCTCGAATGCCATAGGCGGGTTGGGAGAGACGGTAGCTCAGGCAGCGGGTCCCGTCCTCGAAAGGACCAATCCGCTTGAGGCGATCGAACGGCAGGTCAGCGCTACCGGGACCGATCCGGAAGCACTGAACAGCGCGGCGGTCAACGCTATCCGGGCGCTTGTGACCGGAGACGACGCGAATGCGGAAGCCGCAAGGCAGGAGGCGGCGCAGGCACTTGCGAGCGCAAGGAACATTCCCATCGACGAAGCTGAAGCACGGGTAGTGCAGATTGTGGAGCGGTATGAGCAAGGGGTGGAGCAAGCCCGGCAACAGGCCACCGAAGCCGCGGACGCCGCAGCCTCTGCTGTTTCGACCGGAGCCCTGGTCGCATTCGTCGCCATGATACTGGGCGCGGTCGCCGCCTGGCTCGGCGGGCGCTCCGGCGTCGTTCATCCGATATTCGCGGATCGGGTTGTCCCCGTCAGGCGCACGTCCCTTTAAGGGCACAGCCCTTGAATCCGACTTGCGTATGCGCTCGGGCCTTTTGCGGTCGGCATCAGACCCGCCGACCGCGGCATAGGGAACGAAGGAGGTCGCCGTTGACGTTGCGACCTCCCCCGCTCAAGCACGTGCGGCGGGCGCAGATCATCCTTTAGGAGGGATTGCTCGCCGCCTCCAGGAGCGACTGTGCGACGATGTCCAGCATCACCTCGCTGCTGCCGGCCGTGACCGTCGCGGCCTGAGCATCGCGCAGGATGCGCGCCATTGTCGACCCCTCCCGATACCCGGCGGCCCCCCAGAGCTGCTGGCACTGCCCGGCCACCTCCTTGGCGACCTCGGTGCATTTCAGCTTCGCCATCGAGCATTCCGCGATCGAGAGCGGGTCCCGGGCGAAGCAGGCGGCGGCGTGCAGCGCGAGCTGGCGGGCGGCGGCGATCTCGGTCGCCATGCCCGCGATCTTGTGCCGGACCGCCTGCCTGCCCGCCAACACGGCACCGAACGCCGCGCGGGACGCGACGTAGCGCGTGGTCTCCTCCAGCGCGTGCGCGGCGCCGCCGACCGCCATCGCCGCGGCGGCCAGGCGTTCGAGCTGCATCGCCTTCATGATGCGCATCAACCCGCCATGGGGGCGGCCGATCAGGTTCTCCGCCGGGACGAGGACGTCCCGGAAGACGAGGTCGCCGATGCCCGCGCTGTGCCAGCCCATGCACCGGTTGCCGGCGACCTCCAGCCCGGCCGAGGGGCTGTCGACGACGCACAGCGACAGGTGCTCCGCCCTGCGCGCGCCGCCGCCGGCCGGGATCTTCGCCGCCACGACGAAGAAGTCGGCGGTCAGCGCGTTGGCGATGAAGCTCTTCGCGCCGTCGAGCCGGTAGCCCGACGGGACGGGCGTCAGCGTCGCGCGCAGCATGGACAGGTCCGAGCCGGCGCCCGGTTCCGTCAGGGCCAGGCCGGCGATCTTCTCCCCCGCGACGGCCGGGCGGAGGTAATCGGCCTCGATCCTGGTGCCCGGCAGGTCGGCGAGGTACCGCGTCGCCATGAAGCAATGGACGGCCACGGCGGCCCGGACGCCGGCGAAGCCGGTCCTGCCCAGCTCCTCCAGGAAGACGAAGGCGTGGAATACGTCCCGCTCCGCGCCGCCGACCTCGGCGCGGTGGGCGAGGCCGAGCAGGCCCTCGTCCGCCAGCGCCCGCCACAAGGAGCGGGGGATCCTGCCGTCGGCCTCCCAGGCTTCGGCATGGGGCAGGACGTGGCGCTCCATGACCGCGCGCACCCGCCTGCGGAACGTCTCGTGGGCGTCGGCGAGGCCGGCCGGCGTCATGAATGCGCCGACACTATCGCGTTCCTGTCGATCTTGCCGTGCGCGGTCAGCGGCAGCGCGTCGTAGAAGACGTAGCGCGACGGGATCATGTAGGAGGGAAGCTTGCGCCGCAGCGTCTCGACGATCGCGCCCTCGTCCTCGGCGCGGGCGACGAGGGCCGCCAGCAGGAAGGCGCCGTTGCGGCCCTTCGCCATCAGGACGCAGGCCCGTGCCACCTGCGGGCAGCCCGTCAGCACGTGCTCGATCTCGGTCAGCTCGATCCGGAACCCGTTCAGCTTGACCTGACCGTCGGCCCGGCCCAGGAAATGGACGGTGCCGTCGCAGTCCCACCAGCCGAGATCGCCGGTCCGGTAGGCCGTTTCCCCTTCCTTCAGGAACGGCAGTCCGGACAGGAACCGTTCCGCGGTCAGGTCGGGCCTGCCGAGATAGCCCAGCGCCAGGCCCGGGCCGGTGATGTGGATCTCGCCGGGGACGCCGGGCGCGCAGAGCTGCCCGCCGCCGTCGACGACGTGGAGCCCGGTGTTCCGGATCGCGCTGCCGAGCGGCACCGAGGCATGGTCCGGGCGCAGGCCGTCCAGCGGGAAATGCGACGCGAAGGTCGTCGCCTCCGTCGGGCCGTAGACGCTCGACAGGGCCGTGCCGGGCAGGCAGGCGAGCGCACGGCGCACATGGGGCAGCGAGTGCGCCTCCCCGCCGGTGAGGACGTGGTCGACCGAGGCGAAGAGGTCGGGCGCCTCGTCGATGATGGTGTTGAACAGGGCGGTCGTGACGAAGACCGTCGTCACCTTCCCCTCCTCGATCGTCCGCCGGAGCTTCGGCACCGAGGGGAAGCTTCCGTCGAACAGGACGCAGCACCCGCCGTGCAGCAGCGGCGCCCACAGCTCGAAGGTCAGCGCGTCGAAGCTGGCGGGCGCCAGCTGCAGGACGCGCGTGCGCTCCGACACGGCCGCGTAGTCGGGATCGGCCAGCAGCCGGATCACGCCGCGATGCGGGACCACGACGCCCTTCGGGGCGCCCGTGGAGCCGGAGGTGAAGTTGACGTAGGCGACGCGCTCCCCCGCCTGCGGGTCCGGCTCGCCTGCCGGCGCGGGCGGGCGGGCGGCACCGGCATCGAATCCGTCCAGGCAGAGCACGGTCGGGGCGAGGGCGGCCATCCTGTCGCGCGCGGCCTCCCGGGTGAGGACGACCGCGACCTTCGCCTGGGCGAACATCGAGGCGATCCGTTCCTCGGGCAGGGCCCGGTCGAAGGGCAGGTACGCCGCACCCGCCTTCAGCACGCCCAGGAGTGCCGCCACCATGTCGAACGACCGGTCGAGCGCGACCGCGACGACGTCGCCCGCGGCCACGCCGCGTTCCACGAGGACATGGGCCAGCGCGTTCGCCGTCTCGTCGAGGGTGCGGTAGCTCATGCTCCGCCCCGCCTGCCACAGCGCCGGCGCCTCAGGCGAGCGCCGGGCCTGAATCTCGAACAGGCTGGAGATCGTCTCTCCCCGCGGCAACGGTGCCGCCGTGCCGTTCCAGTCCGCGGCGACGACGTCCAGCCACCGGTCCGGCAGGGTCGGCAGGTCGCGCAGCGCCGCGTCCGGCCGGGACGCGATGCGCTCCAGCAGGGCGCGCACGACGTCGGCGACCGCGAGCCGCGATTCGGCGGTCCCGCCGTCGAGGCTCAGCAGGAACCCGGCACCGGTGGCCGCGGCGACCTCCGCCCGCGTCGTCGCCAGCGTCAGTCCCGCCGGGGCATCCGCCTCGCAGCCGATCTCCGGGACGCCCTGCAGGCGGACCGGTCCGGCGGACGCATCCTCCACCGCGCACACCAGCGCCGACGCGCGCACCCCGGGGGCGAGCGGGAGCGGGACCGCGCCCAGGGTCGCCTCGTCCGTGCCATGCAGCCGGGCGCAGGCCACCGCCAGCGCGGCGGCGAGGAGGCTCGCCGGGGCGGCCGAGAGGGTCTTCGCCGCCGCCGCCACCGCGTCCGCCAGCGCCGCCGGCGGTTCCCACCATGCCGTCCCCGCGGCATCGGCCCGCAGCACGACGTCCGCCGCGCCGACCGGCCTCAGGTCCGCGAGGTGCCGGATGCGGGCCCGGGCGAGCGTCCCGGCTGTCTGGAGGGGGGGCGCCGGAGCCGCCGCCGGCTGCGCGACGGCGGGTTCAGACATGGCCGCGCCCTTCCGCGATGGATTGCTCCAGAAGTCCGGCGATCCTGGCGAGGACCACGGCTTCGTGGTCGTGGATGAAGAAGTGGCCGCCGTCGAACTCGGCGTAGTCGAACCGCCCGGTCGTCGCCCGGTACCACGGCCTCATTGCCGCCGGCGGGTCGACCGCGTCCCGGGTGCCGCAGAAGGCGGCGACCGGTGCGGCGACCGGCTCGGGCGACGATGCCCAGGTCTCGGCCAGCTCCAGATCGGCGCGCAGGGTCGGCTCGATCAGGGTCATGACGTTCTCGTTCCTGAGGATCTCGGCGGGCACGCCCTGCATCTCATGGAGCCTGCGCCGGAGGTCCGGGGTCGTCATGGAGTACATCGGGGGCTGGCGCTGCGCCGTCGTCGGCGCACGGCAGCCCGAGACGATCACCTGCCTCGCCGGCTCCCGCCCGGACGCTTCCAGCCGTTTCGCGACCTCGTAGGCGATCCGCCCGCCCAGGCTGTGGCCGAACAGCGCGAAGGGCGCGTCGGCCTTCGCCCTGACGAGGGCCGTCAGGTCGGCCGTGAGCGGCTCCCAGGTCCGGTAGGGCCGTTCCCGGAAGCGGTTCTCCCGGCCGGGCAGGCGGACCCCGACGACCTCCACGGCATCGGGCAGGTGGTCCGCCCAGTCGGAGAAGATGTGGGGCCCGCCGCCGGCATAGGGGAAGCAGAACAGCCGGAGCGCCGGCCGTTCCTTCTTCTTCCGGGTGACGAACCAGGGATCGGAAGCCGCGCGCACGCCTCACGCCGCCTTCTTGGCGTTCTGCGCGATCGACGCGACGACGTCGCGCAGGGCCGGCGTTTCGAACAGCGTCTCGGGGGGCAGCGCGTCCATGCCGTACTTCTCCTCGACCCGCGACAGGAACTTGACCGCCGTCAGCGAGTTTCCGCCGAGCTCGAAGAAGTCGTCGTCGGCGGACACGCTGCCCTTGCCGAAGAACTCCTCCCACATCGAGATGACGTCGGCTTCGATGTCGGCCGTGGCCGCGTTCGCGCTCATCGTCGATACCTCCTCTCAGGCTGCCAAGGTTTTGAAGGGGTGGCCGTTCATCGTCTCGTGGACGAAACGGTTGTGGTTGAAGTCGTCCCGGCCGGCGACCAGCACGCAGCCGTGCTTCTCCAGGGATGCGGTGCCGCCGAACTCGTCCAGGCCGTCGGAATAGGGATAGACCTTCACGACCGTCGGCAGGTACCGGGCCGCGAAGCCGAGGCGCATGTCCTTGGACTGGCCGGTATGCGGATGCGAGGCGTGCAGCAGCGTCGACCAGAAGATGATGAACTGGCCGGCCTTCATCACCATCGACCGCGCCCTGCTCTCGTCGGGGCTCCAGTTCGGGTCCTTCTGGAGCTGGCGGTAGTCGTAGCCGAAGAAGCCGCGGCGCACGCCGCCTTTGGCCGTGTTGTTGATCCGGTGCTCGTCGTACTCCATGACCTTGCTCTCGTCGTAGTTCATGACCCGGTGCGTGCCGGGCATGAGCTGCATGCAGCCATTGTCGACTCGGCAGTCGGTCAGGGCGGTCCAGACCGTGATCGTCCCCTGGAAGCCCGAGCCCTCGGGCCATTCGATCTGAGGCTTCTTGGAGGAGGCGACGTTCGCGAAATTGGCGGCCTGGTGCCAGTCGGTCCCTTCGTCGCCGGGATATTTCGGGAAGAACTCCGTGCGCCAGCACAGCACGTCCGGGCCGAGGATGCCGGTCACGCGGTCCACGATCTCGGGGCGGCAGATGTGGTCGGCGAGGAACGGGACGTCCAGGTGGCGGTCGTAGTTGGACAGGTTGGTGACGCCGGAAACGCCCTTGCCGTTGCCGTAGGCGGCCGCCCGGGTGTTGAGCAGCTTCGGCTTCAGGGCGTTCAGGTACCGCGCCGTCTCCTCCTCGGGGTAGAGGTCGAACGGGCCGGCGAAGCCCTGCTCGTGGAAGGTTGCGAGTTCCTGCTCCGAAAAGGAGAACCTCGTTCGTCCCGTCAGCGATTGCGCGGACATCATGACCGACTCCATAAGCTGTCGAGTGCTTGTAAAGTTGCCGGCGAGGCAGCGCGGACATACCCCCGGGCGAAGTCCGAGCCATTCCGCCGGCGCGCCCGACGAGAATATTTGCAGCACTCACGACAAGAGAAACAATATCCGGATGGAAATTTGAAGCTGTAGAAATGACAGGTATTGAAGAATACTTCCGTATGAAAGATTGGGAATTACGCGCCGCCGGCCGGCGGTCGCGATGGAAGTGCGGGGCTCGCCTTTCTTCGGCGGCATCCGCATGATATGGCTGGCGCGGACGGCGCCGCGTTCCCAGTGCAGAATTCCTCAGGTTTTTCGAAGAATTGATGTTTCCCCGGATACCCCTGCTCGTCCTCATCGGGACCGCCCTGCTTCCCGTCATCGTGTTCGGCGGCATCATGGTGGCCCTGCTCGACGCCCGGCAGCGCGAGACCGTCGACATCCAGGTCAGGCAGAGCGCGCGAGCGGTGATCCAGGCCATCGACCGCCAGCTCCTGGACTACGTGGCATCGCTGCGCACGCTCGCAGCCTCGCCGGACCTGGATGCCGGCGACCTGGCCACCTTCCGCGAGCACGCCCGGCGCGTGCTCGCGGACGAGCCCAACTGGATATCGATCCAGCTGACCGACGGGCGGACGCGCCGGCCCCTCCTCGACCTCGACGCGCGGGGAGGCGCGGCCGGACCGGGGACGATCGACGATCCCGGCGCGCTCGATGCCGTTCTCTCGTCCGGGCAGCCGGTCATCGGCGGCGTCGAGCGGACCGAAGGCGGCGACGCGTTCGCCGTCGCCCTGAAGGTGCCGGTCCGGCAGGACGGCGCGGTCCGCTACGTCCTGACGCTGGCGGTCCGGGCCGAGGGGATATCGCGGGAACTGGCCGAGTTGCCGGCACCGCGGGACTGGACGCTCGCCGTGCTCGACCGGGAATACCGGATCGTCGGGCGCAGCCGGGCGCCGGACGAATATGTCGGCACCCGCGCCACCGGCACGCTGACCGACGAGATCGTCCGGGCGTCCGAGAACTCGTTCTTCTCCCTCAACAAGGAGGGGGAGCGGGTCCATACCGCGTTCTCGCGCTCCCCCGTTTCGGGCTGGACGGCGGCGGTGGGGGCGCCGGCGGAGCTGGTGGAGACGCCGGTACGGCGGGTGCTGCTCGTCTCGATCGCGGGCGGGCTGGTGGCGGCCCTGCTCGCCGTGGGGTTGGTGGCCGTCCTGCTGCGCAACGTCCTGGCCCGCCAGTCCGCGGAGCGCCGGCTCGAGGCGGAACGCCGCCTGTCCGACATTGCCGAGAACTTCCCGGGCGTCATCTTCCGCCGCGTGCGCTACCCCGACGGGCGGATGGCCTATCGCTACGTCGGCGGACGCGTGGAGCCGCTGATCGGCGACAGCGTGCTACCCATGCAGGTTCCGGCGGCGATGGAGGAGTTCGCGAAGCTGATCCATCCCGACGACGTGCAGCGCTGGCGCGAGACGCTGACCCGCTCGGCGGAGCGGCTGGAGCCCTACCAGATCGAGGGCCGCGTCGTGCATTCCGACGGCCGGACCCGGTGGGCGCGCGCGGCGGCCAACGTCCACCGCGAGCCCGACGGCACGGTCGTCTGGGACGGCGTCGTGGTCGACGTGACCGACCTCAAGACCGCCGAAGCCGCGCAGCGGGCGAGCGAGGCGCGTACGCGGGTCATCGTCGAGGCGGTGGCCGACGGCATCGTCACCTTCGACGAGCGGGGGATCGTCGAGAGCATCAATCCCGCCGCGGCGCGGCTGTTCGGCCATCCTCCACAGGCCGTGGTCGGGAAGGCCGTCTCGATGCTGGTGCCGGACGCCCGGGGCATCGAGTTCGGGCAGGGGGGCGGGCCCGGGCTGGAGGCCGCCGCGCGGGACGGCACGGCCGAGCTGGCGGGCCTGCGCGCCGACGGCAGCCGGTTCCCGATGGAGCTGTCCCTGGGCGAGGCCGCCATCGACGGCCGCCGCATCTTCGCGGCCGTGATCCGCGACGTCAGCGAGCGCCGGCAGGCCGAGGCGGAGCGGGCCCATCTCGCGGCCATCGTCGAGTCGTCGAGCGACGCGATCTTCGGGACCGACCTCGAGAACCGGATCACCAACTGGAACGCGGCGGCGACCCGGATCTACGGCTACGAGCCGTCCGACGTGATCGGCCACCCGGTTTCCCGGTTCATGAGTGCCGACCAGGCGGCCGAGCGCCAGGCGCTCGCCGACCGGGTCGCGCGCGGCGAGCAGGTCATCCAGTACGAGACCGTGCGGGTCCGCAAGGACGGCCGGCCGGTCGAGGTCTCGATGACGCTGTCCCCGATCAGGCAGCCGAACGGCGGGATCGTGGGCATCTCGACCATCGCCCGCGACATCACCGAGCGCAAGGCGGTGGAGCGCACGCTCCGCCGGACGCTCGCCGAGAAGGACGACCTGCTGCGGCAGAAGGTGGCCCTGCTGCACGAGGTCCATCACCGGGTGAAGAACAACCTCCAGGTCATCTCCGCGATGGTCAGCCTGGAGGCGCGCCAGATCGAGAACGAGGCGGCCCGGACCCGCATGAACATGATCGGCCAGCGTGTCTACGCCATGGGTCAGGTGCACGAGCAGCTCTACGCGTCGGGCGACGTCGCCAGGATCAACCTCGCGGACTACGTCGAGGAACTGGCCCGGGGGCTGTCGCGGATGTATTCCGGCCTGCCCGTCGGGCTGGAGGTCGAGGCCGAGGGGCGCGGCTGGTTCTGCGACCTGGAGACGGCGATCCCGCTCGGCCTGATCCTGAACGAGCTGATCACCAACGCCTTCAAGCACGCCTTCCCCGCGGACCGGGACGGCCGCGTGCGCGTGCGCCTGCGGCGGCTGGGCGACGACGGCGCGGTGCGGCTGACCGTCGAGGACGACGGCATCGGCACCGGCGAGGACGGCGACGCAGGGGCCAAGGGGATCGGCATGACCCTGATCCGGGTGCTGGCGCGCCAGATCGACGCCGAGATCCGCTTCGAGGCCGGGGAAGGGACGAGCGTCGTCGTGGACCTGCCGGCATCGGCCTGCGCCGTCGCCGCCTGAGCGGGAAAGGGCAGGTGCGCTCGTTCGGGTTAACGCCGACGGGGTGGTGCGGCTGCTCCCCTACCGAGGACGGCCGGGTCCATGCGAGCATGCCCGTCGCCGGGAAAGTCGCCGAAGGAAGCGGGAGCCATGGACGGATACGACGCGCGGACGATCGGGGACCTCGTCCGCCCTGACGGCGTGCACCGGTCGGTCTACACCGACCCGCGGATCTTCGAGTTGGAGATGGACCGGATCTTCGGGCGGGCCTGGATCTATGTCGGCCACGAGAGCCAGGTCCCGGACCCGGGGGACTACCATCAGGCCCTGATCGGGCGCCAGCCGGTGCTGCTGGTCCGCGCGGCGGACGGGCGCACGCATGTCCTGTTCAACCGCTGCCCCCACAAGGGCGCGAAGCTGGTCGCGGCACCCTGCGGGAACGCGGGCAAGCTGCTGCGCTGCCCCTTCCACGGGTGGAGCTTCCGGTTCGACGGCAGCCTGGCCTCCGTGCCGGTGCGGGCCGGCTACGAGGGCACGGGCTTCGATCCCGGGCATCCCGACTTCTCGGTCCGCAGGGTGCCCCGCCAGGCATCCTATCGCGGCTTCGTCTTCGCGAGCCTGGCCGGAGACGGACCCGACCTGGAGACCTTCCTGGGCGGCATCCGCCCTTCGCTCGACAATTTCTGCGACCGCGCCCCGGAAGGGGAGGTGGAGGTCGCGGGCGGCGTCTTCCGCGTCTGGCAGCATTCCAACTGGAAGATCTTCCTGGAGAACCTGAACGACACCTCGCATCCGATGGTGACGCACGAATCGGCGATCGAGGCCGCGCGCACCGGGTACCGCAGCCTGCCCGAGGGCACGGCGATGCCGTTCCGCCTCCACATCATCGAGGGCAACGGCGAGCCCTACGCCTTCTGGGACAAGCTGGAGATGGTCGCCTACGACCACGGCCACAGCTACATGGGCGCGATCTTCAAGCCGCCGACCGACCCGGTATCGCTGGCCCATGCCGCGGCCCTGGAAGCCGCCCGGGGCGCCGAGCGGGCGCGGGAGATCCTGTCGATGCAGCGGCACAACTCCATCATCTATCCGAGCTGCTCGCCCCACACCTCGTTCCAGCAGCTGCGGGTGATCCGGCCCGTCGACGTCGACCGCACGCTGGTCGAGGTCTACACCTTCCGCCTCAAGGGCGCGCCGGAGGAGACGTTCCGGCGCGCGGTCGTCTACGCCAACGTCGTGAACTCCCCGTCCTCGGTCGTCATGCCCGACGACGTCGAGGTCTATGCCCGCTGCCAGGAGGGGCTGCGCAGCGACGGCGGCGACTGGGTCAGCCATCACCGGGATGCCGGCCGCGACCGCATCGAGGATGGCCGCCGCACCGCCAACGGGCTGAGCGAGCTGCCGATGCGCAACCAGTTCCGCGCGTGGTCCCAGTACATGATCCGGGAGTGAGGCGATGACCGCCACGCCGAATCGGCCCTCGGCCGCCCCAGCCCCAGCCCCAGCCCTCGCCCCCGCCCTCGACCGCGCGGGCGCGGAGGCCTTCCTGTTCCGCGAGGCGCGGCTGCTCGACGAGGGCCGCTGGGACGACTGGCTCGACCTGTTCGCGCCGGAGGGGATGTACTGGGTCCCGCTCGCGCGCGGGCAGAATGATCCCGTCGACCACGCCTCGCTGTTCCACGAGGACGCGCTGATGCGCGAGGTGCGCGCCCGCCGCCTCCAGGACGCGCATGCCTGGTCGCGCCAGCCGGCCGCCCGCACCGCGCGGATCGTCGGCAACGTGCAGGTGCTGGACCCCGCCGGGGACGCCGGTCGGGGCGCCGACCTGGTGGTCGGGTCGACCTTCCACCTGCTGGAATGGCACCGCGGCCGGCAGCGCATGCTCGGCGGCTTCTACACGCACCATCTCCGCCTGGGGCCGGACGGCCCGCGCATCCTGCTGAAGCGGGTCGACCTCATCGACTGCGACGGCGCGCACGACATCCTGGAGGGTTTCCTGTGACCACGCTCTCGCTCGACGGCCGGACCGCGATCGTGACCGGCTCGACCCGGGGCATCGGGACGGCGCTGGCGCGCCGGCTGCATGGTGCCGGCGCCGCGGTCGTCGTCACCGGCCTGGAGAGCGGGGCCGGCGAGGACCTCGCGGCCGAGCTCGGCGCGCGCGCGCTCTTCGTGCCGGCCGACCTGAGGAGCGACGAGGCCATCGACGCCTGCATCGCGCGGGCCCTCGACCGGTTCGGGCGGCTCGACATCCTCGTCAACAACGCCTGCCACTATCCCGACCGCGGCCTCGACGCGACCCGGGCCGAATGGCTGGAGACGCTGAACGTCAACCTCGTGGGGGCCGCCGTCTTCACCGCGAAGGCCGCGGCGGTGATGACGGCGCCCGGCGGCGTGGTCGTGAACCTGGGCAGCGTCGGCGGCAAGTTCGGCACCGCGGGACGCGCGCTGTACCCGGCCTCCAAGGCCGGCCTGGTCCAGTTCACCCGGAACGCCGCGGTGACGCTGGCGCCGCGCGGCATCCGGGTCCTGGCCGTGTCGCCGGGCTGGACCTGGACGCCGGCGCTGGCCGCCCTCGCGGGCACGCCGGAGCGTGCCGACGCGGTCGGCCGCCGCCTCCATCCCGCGGGCCGGGCAGGGCGCGCGGAGGACGTCGCCGACGCGGTGCTGTTCGCCTGCTCGGACCTGGCCGGCTTCATGACCGGCACCGAGATCCCGGTCGACGGCGGCTACTCGATCCTCGGCCCCGACCAGGGGCGCCCGGTGCGGGAGTGGTTCTCCGAATAGCCTCAGGCCGCGAGTTCGGCGGCGAGGCGGGGACGGGCCAGCTCGACGAAGCGGACGAGGTCCGGGTCCTTCCAATGACGGATCAGCGACAGCTCCGCCTCCGCCTTGGCGGCCATGCGCTCGACCAGGCCGCGCTCGACCTCGTCCAGGGGCTCGGGCTCGGCGAGCCGGCTCGTGAGCAGGCCGACATAGGAACGGTCGACCGGGCGCATCCGCTCGCAGATCGGGTCGCCGAGCGCGTCGGCGAGCCGGGCCAGCCGGCGGAGCTGGGCCATGCGCTCGCCGTCGGCGCCCCGGCGCAGCAGGACCTCCTTCAGCACGCCGGCGATCCGCTCCGTCAGCCTGCGCCGCCAGCCCTCGCGGTCCCCGGGCCAGACCAGCTGGCGCGAGCGCAGCGCCTCGGCCCAGCGGCCGACGCAGTCGAGGCGGGCCAGCGTCGCGTCCAGGTCGGGCACCTGGTCGTGCGCCTCGGCCGCCGCCGCCGCCCGGGCGGCGAGCTGGGGCAGGACCGCCGCCTCGACCCCGGCGATCATCTCCTCGACGTGGAGTGCCGCCGTCCGGCCCGTCTCGCGCGCCGAGAACAGGTCCAGCGTCTCGTGCAGCCGCATCAGCCCGCCCAGAAGCGGCAGTTCCCGCGAGGCGGCCGCGGCGTCGCCCGTGCGCAGGCAGGCTGCGAACCGCCGGCACGACGCGCCGAGCCGGACGGCGAGGGCCGCGTGCAGCGGCAGGCGGGCGGCCTCGCCGGGGCCGAGCGCCGCCAGCGCCGAGGCGGCGGCGTCGAGCGCGCGGCCGCGGTAGATCTCGGCCAGGAGGGGCAGCCATCCGGGGCTCCAGCGGCCCTCCGGGGCGGGAATGGCGGCGAGGCAGCTCCTCGTCCGCTCGGCCAGCAGGGCGGGGCGGACCGGCGCGCCGGCGACGTCCAGCAGCGCCGGCGCGTGGCGCAGCGCGTCGATCCAGCCGTCCAGATCGGCCGTCCCGACGCGGCGCGGCGCCGTCTCCACCCGCATCTGGCGCAGCAGCGCGGCCCGCGCGGCGTTCACCCTTTCCAGTAGCGCCCCGGTCGCGGCCCGGTCGCCCCGGCGGGCGTCCAGTTCGCGCAGCGCCGTCTCGCGCAGATGGGCCTGGAGCCTGCGGCCGACGTCGGAGCGCAGGACCTCGTCGACGAGGCGGTCGGCGGCCAGCGCCGCCACCTCCTGGTCGACGGCGGCGCCGAGCCGGCCGACCGCCGGGATCTCGGCCAGGGCCGTCCACAGGGCGCCGAGGTCGGCGCGGTGCAGGAAGCCGGGAGCGTGCAGGTCGAGCAGCGCGTCCTCGGCGACCAGGAAGGGTTCGACCAGCCCCGTGAACAGCCGCCGGGCGTGCTGGCGCCGCGTGCCGTTAAGGTGGCGGATCAGGCTGGAGCGCGCGGCGGCCAGCGGGCCGCGGGCGTTCCTGCCGCCGTCGATCTCGCCCAGCAGCGCGCGCGCCGCCCTCGGGGGAAGCTTCTCGATCAATTGGCGTAGCGCCGGTACGGCGGCGGTCGAGGTCACGACTGCTCCCAGGTCCGGTAACGTTCCACTCTATTGCGGAGAATATCCGGGACCGGGCCGGGAAGGTGCTGCCCCTTCGTATGGATGGGGAACGCAGAATCCGCACCCCGGCCGGAGTAGCCGGAGCATCCGGCTGCCCCTTCCGGCACCGCCGCGGCTTGCATCCGCCCCGTCCCTTGCCCCATTCTCGGCCCGTCGCGGGAACGTCCCGCAGCCGGGCGGGTTGGTCCCGCGTCGGCGCACCCCTTCCGAACCCGCCATCCGAGCGCGATCTTCCATGAGGAATTCCGGCGTCCACCGCACCGCCGTCCGTCCCGGCCGGCCCTTTCCGCTGGGAGCGACCTGGGACGGCTACGGCGTCAACTTCGCCCTGTTCTCCGCCCATGCGACCAAGGTCGAGCTGTGCCTGTTCGACCGCTCCGGGATGCGGGAGGTCGAGCGCGTCGCCCTGCCCGAATACACCGACGAGGTCTGGCACGGCTATCTGCCCGAGGCCAGGCCGGGCCTGCTCTACGGCTACCGGGTCCACGGCCCCTACGAGCCCGCGGCCGGGCACCGCTTCAACCCGAACAAGCTGCTGGTCGACCCCTACGCCAGGGCCCTGTTCGGCGCGCTCAGGTGGTCGGACGCCCATTTCGGCTACCGGCTCGGCTCGACGCGCGAGGACCTGTCCTTCGACCGCCGCGACAACGCGCGCGGCATGCCCAAATGCCGCGTCGTCGACCCGGCGTTCACCTGGGGCGACGAGCGCGCGCCGCGCGTGGCCTGGAACGACACCGTCGTCTACGAGGCGCATGTCCGCGGCATGACGATGCGCCATCCCGAGGTCTCGGCCCCGCTGCGCGGCACCTTCGCCGGCCTCGGCTCGGCCCCGGTCATCGAGCACCTCGTCTCGCTGGGCGTCACCGCGATCGAGCTGCTGCCCGTCCACGCCATGGTCGACGACCGCCACCTGGTCGAGAAGGGGCTGCGGAACTACTGGGGCTACAACACCCTGAGCTTCTTCGCGCCCGAGCAGCACTACATGACCGCCGGCATGGTGTCGGAGTTCAAGGCCATGGTGGCGCGCCTGCACGACGCCGGGATCGAGGTGATCCTCGACGTGGTCTACAACCACACCGGCGAGGGCAACCACATGGGCCCGACGCTGAGCTTCCGGGGCATCGACAACGCCTCCTACTACCGCCTCAACCCCGGGGACCGGCGCTACCACATCGACGACACCGGGACCGGCAACACCCTCAACCTCAACCATCCCCGCGTCCTGCAGATGGTGATGGACAGTCTGCGCTACTGGGTGACGGAGATGCGCGTCGACGGCTTCCGCTTCGACCTGGCGACGACGCTCGCCCGCGAGCCGCACGGCTTCGACCCCGGTTCCGGCTTCCTGGACGCCTGCCGCCAGGACCCGGTGCTCCAGAGCGTGAAGCTGATCGCGGAGCCGTGGGACGTCGGCCCCGGCGGCTACCAGGTCGGCGCGTTCCCGCCGGGCTGGGCGGAGTGGAACGACCGCTACCGCGACTGCGTGCGCCGCTACTGGCGCGGCGACGAGGGCATGCTGCCCGAGCTGGCGGCCCGGCTCGCCGGCTCGGCCGACCTGTTCGAGCGCCGCGGCCGCCGGCCATGGTCGAGCGTCAACTTCGTGACCGCCCATGACGGCTTCACGCTCGAGGACATGGTCTCCTACGCGCACAAGCACAACGAGGCGAACCGGGAGCACAACCGCGACGGCCACGACGCCAATTTCAGCGCCAACTACGGCGTCGAGGGACCGACCGCCGACCCGGAGATCCGCCGCATGCGCGAGCGCCAGAAGCGCAACGTGCTGGCGATGCTGCTCCTGTCGCAGGGCACGCCGATGCTGCTGGGCGGCGACGAGCTCGGGCGCAGCCAGGGCGGCAACAACAACGCCTACTGCCAGGACAACGACGTGTCCTGGGTCGACTGGACGGCGCGCGGCGGCAGCGAAGGCGGCGGCGACCTGCTCGCCTTCGTGCGGCGCCTGATCCGGCTGCGCCGCGAGCATCCCGTGCTGCGCCGGCCGGTGTTCCTGCACGGCCGGCAGGTCTCGCCGACCGGCGTCAAGGACATCACCTGGTTCACGCCCCAGGGCCAGGAGAAGACGTCGGAGCAGTGGCGCGACACCCATGCGCGCTGCATCGGCATGCTGCTGAACGGCGAGGCGGGCTTCTACATGTCGCCCGACGGCTCGCCCGCCAGCGACAGCACCCTGCTCGTCGTCTTCAACGCCTTCCACGACGTCGTGCCCTTCACGCTGCCGCGCGTGCCCGGCGGCGTCGGCTGGCGCTGCCTGCTCGACGCCGGCCAGCCGCGGGGAGCCGGCGACACCCATGTCTGGGCGCCGGGCGGGGTCTACGCCGTGGAGGGGCGCACCACGCTGGTCTTCACGCTCATTTACTCTCGCGCAACGATTGAGGGCCGATAGTCGGGGCATCGACACGAGACACCGGCGCCGTTCATGCCCGAGACCGATCTGAGCCAGATCGAGTGCTTCCTCTACGATCCCGAACCCAACATCCGGCGGCTGATGCGCGACGCGCTCGTGCCGTTCAGGATCGGCGACGTGCAGCAGTTCGGATCGGTCGCGGCCCTGCGCTCGGCGCTCCAGGGCGCTGCACCCGACCTGCTGATCCTGGACGTCGCCGACGCGGAGGACGAGACGCTCCGCCTCGTGCACCGGCTCCGCCACGGCCAGCTCGGCGCCAACCCGTTCGCGGGCGCGATCATGACGGCCTTCAACCCGACCCGCCAGCTGCTGAACCGGGTGACCAACTGCGGCGCCGACGCGCTGCTCGTGAAGCCGATCGCGCCGAAGCACCTGCACGAGCGCATCTCGGCCCTGGCCGAGACGGAGCGCGCCTTCGTGATCACCAGCGACTTCGTCGGGCCGGACCGCCGCAAGGCGCCGCGCGCGGGCAGCCAGATCCCGCTGGTCGCGGTGCCCAACACGATGCGCCTGAAGGCCCAGGCCGGGCGCGGCGAGATCGAGGCGCGGATCGGCGAGGCCGCCGCCGCCGTCAACGGCCACAAGCTGGCGCGGCTGGCCTTCCAGGCGGCGTTCCTGGTGGAGTTCGCGCGCCCGGGCTTGTCGGAGGGGCCGCCCGACCGGCTGTCGCTCGACCATCTGCTGCGGGTCTCCTCGGTCGTGGACGAGCTGCTGCGCCGGCTGCCCGCCCCGTCCGCGGACGACGAGCACCCGGCGGCAGCCAAGGCCCGCGTCCTGCTGGCCGAGGCGGGCGCCGCGAGCGCCGAGCTTGCGGCCGGCGCCCAGGCCCCGGGCCTGCCCGACCTGATCATGCGCGCGTTCGACGTGATGGCGGCGCTCAGCCCCGAGCGCAGCCGCGCCGATATGGCCGTCGAGGTGGCCGGCGCCGTGGAGGCTTATCGCGAACGCCTCGAGCTCGCCGCCCAGCAGCGCTTCGGCGACGCCCCGGCCCAGCAGGAGCCGTCGGCCTAGCAGGACGGCCGACCCGCGAAAAAAGTTCGGGCCGGATGTCGGTCGCACCGAAGCCCGTTCGTCGTATGAGCAGGCAGGCCGATGGGGCCGCCATGGATCCGAGGAGACGGGACGATGCGCGTCATGGTCATGGTGAAGGCGACGAAGGACAGCGAAGCGGGCGTCATGCCCTCGACCGGACTGCTCGAGGCGATGGGCAGGTACAACGAGGAGCTGGTCGAGGCCGGCATCATGCTGGCCGGCGAGGGCCTGCATCCTTCCTCGAAGGGCAGGCGCGTGGCCTTCGACGGCCCGGAGCGTACCGTCATCGACGGCCCCTTCGCCGAGACCGGCGAACTGGTCGCCGGCTTCTGGCTGTGGGAGGTCAAGGACATGGCCGAAGCGGTCGAGTGGGTGAAGCGCTGCCCGAACCCCATGAACGGCCCGAGCGAGATCGAGATCCGCCCGGTGTTCGAGGCCGCCGATTTCGGCGACGCCGTGACGCCGGAGGTCGCCGAACGGGAAGATCGGCTCCGCGACAGGCTGGCCGGCGGCTGAGGCCGTTCCTTCACGGGTCGGGAGGCCGCGGCTCCGGTCAGCGGCCCGCCTCGTGGGCGAGCAGCCAGCGCTTGCGCTCGACCCCGCCGCCGTAGCCGGTCAGAGACCCGTCCGACCCGACCACCCGGTGGCAGGGCACGACGATGCTGACCGGGTTGGCGCCGTTCGCGTAGCCGGCGGCACGGACGGCGGCCGGGCGGCCGATGCGCCCGGCGAGCATGCGATAGGTGATCGTCCCGCCACAGGGGATCTCGCGCAGCGCCCGCCATACCGCCAGCTGGAACGCCGTCCCGCCGGTCGCGACGGGCAGCCCGTCGATCGCGTCCAGCCGGCCGGCGAAATAGGCGCGCAGCGCCGTGCACAGGCCGGCCGGGTCCGCCGTCCGGTCCGTCGCCGGTTCCGCCGCGAAGCCGCGCTCCCCGTAGTGGAGGCGCAGCGCGCGCCGGAACCGGTGCTCCTGGTCGGCCCATTCGACCGCGCGCAGGCGGCCCGAACCGTCCGCCGCGACGAGGAGTTCGCCGATCGGCGTCTCCATGCGGTCGACCAGGAGACGAAGGACTTCGCGCATGGCCCGACCATGCCACGGACGCGGGCGCCGTGCTCCAACTTTCCGGACGGGCCGGGTTCGCATCCCGGCGATCGGGTTGTTAGTATCGGTCGACCGATGCCGGCCGGCACCCCGCAACCAGGAGAAGCAGGATGCGTCTCGCCGTCTTCAGCACGAAGCCCTACGACCGGCACTTCCTCGACGCCGCGAATGTGGGGCAGAACCACCGCCTTTCCTACTTCGAGGCGAAGCTGACCGCGCAGACGGCGCCGCTCGCCGGCGACGCGGACGCGGTGTGCGCCTTCGTCAACGACGTCGTCGACGCCGACGTGCTGGCGCTGCTCGCGCGCGGCGGGGTGAAGCTGGTCGCCCTGCGCTGCGCCGGCTTCAACAACGTCGACCTCGCGGCCGCGCAAGCACTCGGGATCACGGTCGCCCGCGTGCCCGCCTATTCACCCCATGCCGTCGCCGAGCACACGGTGGCGCTGATCCTGGCGCTGAACCGCAAGATCCACCGCGCCTACAACCGCGTGCGCGAGGGCAATTTCGCGCTCGACGGCCTGCTCGGCTTCGACCTGCACGCCAAGACGGTCGGCATCGTCGGGACCGGCCGGATCGGCGAGGTGGTCGCGCGGATCCTGAGCGGCTTCGGCTGCCGGCTGCTGGCGAGCGACCCCTACCGCAGCCCCGTCTGCGAGGAGCTGGGCGTCGAATACGTCGACCGCGACGACCTGCTGTCCGCGTCCGACATCGTGACGCTGCACTGCCCGCTGACGCCCGATACCCATCACCTGATCGGCGCAGGGACGCTGGCGCGGGCCAAGCCCGGCTTCATGCTGGTCAACACCAGCCGCGGCGCGATCATCGACACCCGCGCGGTGATCGAGGGGCTGAAGGCCGGCACCGTCGGCAGCCTCGGCCTCGACGTCTACGAGGAGGAGGGGGACCTGTTCTTCCAGGACCTGTCCGGCGCGGTGCTGCGCGACGACGTCTTCGCGCGGCTGCTGACCTTCCCCAACGTCCTGATCACCGGCCACCAGGGGTTCTTCACGCGCGAGGCGATGCACAACATCGCCGAGACCACGCTCGCCGATGTCGGCGCCTTCGAGCGCGACGGCCGGCCGCTGCACGAGGTTTCGGTCGAGCGGATCGCCTGAACCCGTGGCCGCGCTCGCCGCCCTGCTGCCGATCCTGGTGATTCTCGTCCTGATGATCGGGCTCCGCTGGTCCGCGGCGGCGGCCGGCACGGTCGGGCTGGCCCTGGCCGTGGCCTACGCGG
The DNA here is from genome assembly GCF_035998295.1 of Arenibaculum sp. Taxonomy (NCBI): domain Bacteria; kingdom Pseudomonadati; phylum Pseudomonadota; class Alphaproteobacteria; order Rhodospirillales; family Azospirillaceae; genus Arenibaculum; species Arenibaculum sp. The sequence goes on from NZ_DASYHS010000198.1 coordinate 20,839, forward strand.
TCTTCGGCTACGGCACCGCCACCCATGCCGTGCCGGGGCCGGCCGGCGCCGCCGGCGGCGCGCTGGCCGAGGCGGCCTTCGTCGCGGCGACCATCCTGTGGATCGTGTTCCCGGCACTCTGCATCTACGAACTGCAGCTCGGCTCCGGGGCGTTCGAGGTGCTGAAGCGCGCGCTCGGCCGGCTGTCGTCCGACCGCCGCATCGCCGCGCTGCTCGTCGCCTGGTTCTTCGGGCTGTTCATGGAGGGGGCGGCGGGCTTCGGCACGCCGGTGGCGCTCGCGGCGCCGATCCTGGTCGGCCTCGGCTTCTCCCCGGTCCGCGCGGTCACGCTGGTCCTGATCGGGCATGCGGCCGGCGTCTCCTTCGGCGCCGTCGGCACGCCGGTCCTGCCCCAGGTCGCCGTGACCGGGCTGAGCGGCCAGGACATCGCGGCGGCGACCGGGCTGCTGCACGGGGTGCTGGGCGCCATCCTGCTCGCCTTCGTGGTCCGGCTCGCGGCGCCGGCCTCCGGCGCTGCCGCTGGGGCGGCGGGCCGGGGAGGGGCGGGCCGGGGAGGGGCGGGCTGGGGATGGGCGGGCCTGGCGGCGGCGTGCTTCCTGCTGCCGTTCCTGGCACTTTCGCTGTTCGTCGGCCCGGAACTGCCGACGCTGGGCGGCGCGCTCGTCGGCGGCGCCCTCTTCGTCGCGGCGCTGCGTCTCGCCGGCCGGCGGGCCGGGCCGGCGGAGGGACGGTGGGAGGGGGCGGCCCTGCTGCGGGCGTCGATGCCCTATGCCGTCCTGCTCGCGCTGGTCCTGGCGACGCGGCTGGTGGGACCGCTGCGCGAGGCGCTGCTGGGGCTGGACTGGCGCTGGTCCCTGCACGGCGCGTTCGGCGGCAGCGTGGCGCCGTTCTACCATCCCGGCACGATGCTGATGCTGGGCTTCCTCCTGGGCGGCCTCGCGCAGGGGCGCCGGCCGGGCGAGCTGGGCCGGGCGGCGGCCCTGGGCGCGCGGCGGCTGCCGCTCGTCGCGGCGGCCCTGGTCGCGATGCTCGCGCTGTCGCGGATCATGGTCCATGCGGGCATGATCGCGGCGCTGGCCGAGACCGCGGCCGGGACGCTGGGCCCGGCCTGGCCGCTGCTGGCGCCGGCGGTCGGCATACTGGGGACCTTCGTCACCGGCTCGGCGACGGCGTCGAACATCCTGCTGACCGATTTCCAGCAGGCGACCGCCGCCGCCCTCGGCCTTCCCGTCCTCCATCTCGTCGCGGCCCAGGGCTTCGGGGCGGCGGTCGGCAACATCGTGTGCCCGCACAACGTGATCGCCGGCGGGGCCACGGTCGGGCTCGGCGGCCGCGAAGGCGAGGTGCTGCGCCGCACCGCGCCCGCCTGCGCGGCCTACGGTGCCGCGGGCGGCATCCTCGTCTTCCTGCTGGCCCTCTGACCAACTTTCCAGCGCGACGAACGGGGGGCCGTACGTGTTGTGGACTTGCTTCCGGCCCTGCCCCAGGAGACGCGCTGCATGGTCAGCTTCACCCACACGATGCCTTTCGGTGCCGAGATCCGGGACGACGGCTCCGTCGCCTTCCGCCTCTGGGCGCCGGGTCGCGACCGGATCGACCTCGTCCTGCCCGAGGACGGGGGAGCGAGGCTCGCGATGGACCGCCGGCCCGACGGATGGTTCGAGCTGGCGACCGACCGGGCCCGGGCCGGATCGGCCTACGCCTTCCATCTCGGCGAAGGAAGCCCGACGGTGCCCGACCCGGCGTCGCGCTACCAGCCCGACGACGTCCACGGCCCGAGCCGGGTCGTCGATCCCCGCGCCTTCGACTGGCGCCATGGGGATTTCCGCGGCCGGCCCTGGGACGAGGCGGTGCTCTACGAGCTGCATCCCGGGACCTTCTCGCCCGAGGGGACCTTCGACGGCATCCGCCGCCGGCTCGACCATCTCGTCGATCTCGGCGTCACGGCGGTGGAGCTGATGCCGCTGGCGGAGTTCCCGGGGCGGCGCAACTGGGGCTACGACGGCGTGCTGCCCTACGCCCCGGACGGGGCGTACGGCTCGCCCGACGACCTGAAGCGGCTGATCGACGAGGCGCATGGGCGCGGGCTGATGATGTTCCTCGACGTCGTCTACAACCATTTCGGGCCGGAGGGGAACTACCTCCACGCCTACGCGCCCGACTTCTTCACCGAGCGCCACCACACGCCCTGGGGGGCGGCCATCAACTTCGACGACGCCAACAGCCGCCCGGTGCGCGACTTCTTCATCCACAACGCGCTCTACTGGCTGCAGGAATACCGCTTCGACGGGCTGCGCTTCGACGCGGTCCACGCGATCATCGACGACAGCGACCCGGACATCCTGTGCGAACTGGCGGAGATCGTCCGCCGGCGCGCCGACGCCGAGGGCCGGCACGTCCATCTCGTGCTCGAGAACGACGACAACGTCGCGCGCTACCTGGGCCGCGACGCCAAGGGCCGAACCACCTGGTACACCGCGCAGTGGAACGACGACTACCACCACGCCGCCCATGTCGTCGCGACCGGCGAGGCCGGCGGCTACTACGCCGACTATGCCGACCGGCCGGTGGACAGGCTCGGCCGGGCGCTCGCGGAGGGCTACGTCTACCAGGGCGACCCCTCGGCCTACCGGGACGGCGAGCCGCGCGGCACGCCGAGCGCGCATCTGCCGCCGCAGGCCTTCGTGACCTTCCTGCAGAACCACGACCAGATCGGCAACCGCGCCTATGGCGACCGCATCGCCGCGCTAGCCGGGCGCCTGCGCTTGCGCGCGATGATGGAGGTGACGCTGCTCGCCCCCTCGCCGCCGATGCTGTTCATGGGCGAGGAATGGGGCTCGACCCGGCCCTTCTACTATTTCGTCGACTTCGAGGGCGACCTGGCCGACGCGGTGCGCGAGGGGCGCCGCCGCGAGTTCGGGCGTTTCCCGGAATTCGCCGATCCCGAAGCCCGCCGGCACATCCCCGACCCGACCGAGGAGCGGACCTTCGCGCGCTCCTGCCTGGACTGGTCGGCGCTCGACCAGGCCGACCATGCGGAGTGGCTGGGCTTCGTGCGCGCGTTGCTGCGGCTGCGCCGCGAGCGCATCGTGCCGCTGCTGCCGGGGCTGCGCCCCGGTGCCGGCTGGCGGGTCCGGGACGGCCGCACGCTGACGGTCGAATGGCCGCTGGAGGGCGGCGGCCGGCTCTCGCTGGTCGCGAACCTGGGTGACGCGGAGTGCGGGGGGTGCGAGACTCCGGCGGGCGACCTCCTGTTCGAATCCCGGGACGGCGTCGCCGCCGGCCTCGCCGAGGGGCGGATGGCGTCCTGGAGCGTGGCCTGGTTCGCCGAATCCCCGGCACTTCCTTCGCGATGAACGAGGTTCATATGGCAGGCGATGCCGAACTCGACCGGCTGGCCGAACGGCTCGGCATCGAGACCTGGTACCACGACATCTGGGGCAATCGCCAAACGATCCCGGAGAGGACGCGGCGCGACCTCGCCCAGGCCATGGGCTATCCGGCCGACGACCCGGCGCAGGTGGCCGAGAGCCTGCGCCGCATCGATGAGGCGTCCTGGCGGCGGATCACCGGCCCCGTCGCCATCCTGGACGAGCACGGGTACGCCGCGGTCGAGGTGGTGCTGCCGGAGGCGGCGGCGCGCGTCGAATGGCGGATACGGCTGGAGGACGGGCGGGAGATCGAGGGCGGGACCGCCATCGATGCGATGGAGCGGCTGGAGCACCGCCGGCTCGACGGCCGGTCGCTCCTGCGCTGGCGCCTGCCGCTGCCGGGCGGGCTTCCGCTCGGCTACCACGGGCTCTGGCTGGCGGCGGGGGGAGAGGAGGGCGAGGCGAGCCTGATCGTCGCGCCGCGCCGGTGCCTGACGCCCGAGGACCTGGCGCCCGGCCGCCGGATCTGGGGCTTCGGCATCCAGCTCTACGCGCTGAGGTCCGGGACCGACTGGGGCATCGGCGATTTCGGGACGCTCGGCGCCTTTGCCGGGACGACGGCGGAGCTGGGCGCGGACGCGGTCGGGCTGAACCCGCTGCATGCCCTGTTTCCCGACGACCCCGGGCATTTCAGCCCCTATTCGCCGTCCAACCGCGCGTTCTTGAACGTGCTGTACCTCGACATGGGCGAGCTTGCGGCCGGCGGGCGCGCCGGCGAACTGGCCCGCGATCCGGACTTCCTGCGCCGGCTCGAGGCGGCGCGCGGCGCGGAGATGGTCGACTACACCGCGGTCGCCGCGCTGAAGCTGCCGGTCCTGGAAGCCGCCTTCGCCGATTTCCAGGCAAGCGGGAGCGACCGCGACGCCTTCGACCGGTTCCGCGCGCGCGAGGGCGAGCCGCTGGAGATGCAGGCGCTGTTCGACGCGCTGCACGAGCATTTCTACCGGAACGAGGGCCGGTGGGACTGGCACGACTGGCCGGAGACCCACCGCAGGCCCGACACGCCGGAGGTGCGCGCCTTCGCCCGGCAGGCGGCCGACCGCGTGACCTTCCACGCCTGGCTCCAGTTCCATGCCGACCGCCAGCTCGGGCAGGCCGCGGCCCGCGCCCGCGACGCGGGCATGGCGCTGGGGTTCTACCGCGACCTCGCGGTGGCGAACCATCCCGGCGGGGCGGCCGCATGGTCCAATCCCGGCGTCGTCCTGAGCGGCGCCAGCGTCGGGGCCCCGCCGGACCTGTTCAGCCCGCAGGGGCAGAACTGGGGCCTGTCGCCGCTCTCGCCGGTGGGCCTCCTGGAGCAGGCATACCGCCCCTTCATCGAGGGGCTGCGCGCGAACATGCGCCATGCCGGCGCGCTGCGCATCGACCATGCGATGGCGCTGCGCCACCTCTACTGGATACCGAACCGGCCCGGCCACGAGGGCGGCGCCTATGTCCGCTATCCCGAGCGCGACCTGATGCGCCTGATCGCGCTGGAATCGCGCCGCAACCGCTGCGCGGTCGTCGGCGAGGCGCTCGGCACGGTCCCGGAAGGCTTCCCCGAGGCGCTGCGCGACGCCGGCATCCAGTCGTACCGGGTGCTCTATTTCGAGCGGCGCAGGGACGACGCCTTCAAGCGGCCGCCCGAATATCCGGAAGACGGCCTGGTCACCGTGACGACGCACGATCTGCCGACGCTGCGCGGCTGGTGGACCGGCCACGACCAGGACCTGCGCCGCCGCCTCGGCCTCTTCGTCGACGACGAAGGGTTCGCGCGCGAGCGGGCCGACCGGATGGCCGACCGGGAGCGGCTGTTCGAAGCCCTTCGCGACGCGGGCTGCCTGCCGGCCGGCGCGCAGATCCCGGAGATGCTGTCGACGGAACATGTGGCGGCGGTCCACCGTTACCTCGCACAGACGCCGGGACGCATCCTGATGGTGCAGATCGAGGACGCGCTTGGGGAAGTGGAGCAGCCGAACCTTCCCGGCACCACCACCCAGCACCCGAACTGGCAGCGCAAGCTGCCCGCGACCCTGGACCGGCTAGCCGCGGACCCGGGAGTGCGGGCGGTGGCCGACGCGGTTCGGGAGGTGCGGCCATCGCCACGCGGGACCGCGCCCAGGCCCTCCTCCACGGTATCCCGGGGCTGATCCATGACCAATCAGACGGGAGCCCCGGCGGCGCCCCGCGCCACCGTGCGCCTCCAGTTCAACGGCAGCTTCGGGTTCCGCGAGGCGACCGCGCTCGTGCCCTATTTCGCCGCGCTCGGCATCAGCCACGTCTACGCCTCGCCCTTCCTGCGGGCACGCGGCGGGTCGACCCACGGCTACGACATCATCGACCACAACCAGTTCGATCCCGAGATCGGCTCCCCCGAGACGTTCGAGGAGATGGTGGAGGCGCTGCGGCTCCACGGCATGGGGCTGATCCTCGACTTCGTGCCGAACCACATGGGCGTCGGCGGGCACGACAACGGCTGGTGGCTCGACGTGCTGGAATGGGGCCAGGGATCGCCCTTCGCCTCGTTCTTCGACATCGACTGGCACCCGGTCGAGCAGGGGCTCAAGGGCAAGGTGCTGCTGCCGGTCCTCGGCGACCATTACGGCAACGTGCTGGAGCGCGGTGAGCTGGAGCTGCGCCTCGACGAGGAGCGCGGCTCCTTCAGCGTCTGGTACTACGTCCACCGCTTTCCGATCGCGGTCCACGACTATCCCCGCATCCTGAAGCCGGTGGCCGACGCGCTGGGCGAGGGGGCGGCGGCGCTGGCGCCGCTGATCGAGGGGTTCCGACAGATCGGCGCGGCCGCGCGCTCGGGCCAGAACCAGGCGACCGTCCGGCGCGACGCCGACGAGCTGCGCCGCCGGCTCGGGGTGCTCGCCGTCGAGGACGAGGCGGTGCGCACCGCGATCCGCCGCGAGGTCGACCGCGTCAACGGGGTCGCGGGCCGGCCCGAGAGCTTCGCCGACCTGCACCGCCTGCTGGAGGACCAGGCCTACCGGGTCGCCTATTGGCGCGTCGCCAGCGACGAGATCAACTACCGCCGCTTCTTCGACGTCAACGACCTCGCGGGCCTGCGCATCGTCGAGGAGCCGGAGCTGTTCGAGCTCGCCCACCAGCTGGTGTTCCGCCTGATCACGGAGGGCAAGCTGCACGGCGTGAGGCTCGACCACATCGACGGTCTTTACGATCCGCTGGCCTATTGCCGGCGGGTGCAGGAACGCGCCGGCTACCTGATGATCCAGGCGGCGGCCACCGGGCAGGCGCCGCGGCAGGAGGCGCCGGGGCTCGTCCTGCGCGAGCCGCTGTACCTGCTGGTCGAGAAGATCCTCGCCCGGCACGAGCACCTGCGCGAGGACTGGCCGGTCGCGGGTACCACCGGCTACGAGTTCATGGCCCTCGTCAACGGGCTGTTCGTCGACCCGGCGGCGGAAGCCGCGATGACGGAGTCCTACCACCGCTTCATCGGCCGCTCGCCCGAGTTCGAGGACATGGTCGTCCAGGCCAAGCGGCAGATCGTCACCAACAATCTCGCCTCCGAGCTGAAGGTGCTGGCGGACGAGATGCACCGGCTGGCGGCGCAGAGCTGGTCGACACGCGACTTCACGCTGACCGGCATCCGGCGCGCGCTGATCGACATCACCAGCTATTTCCCCGTCTACAGGACCTATGTCTGCGAAGGGCAGGTCTCGGAAGAGGACCGCCGGTACATCGACTGGGCGGTCGCCCAGGCGCGCAAGCGCTCCGGGCTGCCGGACACCTCCGTCTACGACTTCATCCACGACGTGCTGACGACCGACCTCGGCGCCGGGGGCCGGGGCGGCTACCGGCAGGCGGACGTGCTGCGCACGGCGATGAAGTTCCAGCAGTTCACCGGCCCCGCGATGGCCAAGTCGGTGGAGGACACCACCTTCTACCGCTATGTCCGCCTCGTGTCGCTGAACGAGGTCGGGGGCGAGCCGGGCCGCTGGAGCACCACGCCCGCCGCCTTCCACCACATCAACCAGGAGCGCCTGCGCCGCCATCCCTATTCGATGCTCGCGACGGCGACCCACGACCACAAGCGCGGGGAGGACACGCGCCTTCGCATCGACGCCCTGAGCGAGATGCCCGCGGACTGGAACCGCCACGTCCGCCGCTGGGCGCGGCTGAACCGCTTCAAGAAGCGGGAGATCGACGCCCGGCCGGCCCCGGGGCGCAACGACGAGTACCTGCTGTACCAGACGCTGGCCGGCGCCTGGCCGCTCGACCTGCGGGCACCGGGCGGCGACGGCATGGAGGAGTTCCGCGACCGGGTCGCCGCCTACATGCTGAAGGCCGTGCGCGAGAGCAAGCTGCGCTCGAGCTGGAGTGCCCCCGACGCGGACTACGAGAGCGCGCTGGAGCGGTTCGTCCACGGCATCCTCGACCCGGCGCGCAGCGCCGGCTTCCTGGCGGACTTCCAGGGCTTCCAGGACCGGGTCGCGCGCATCGCGGCGATCAGCGGCCTGTCGCAGCCGTTGCTGCGCACGACGGTCCCCGGCGTGCCCGACCTCTACCAGGGGACGGAGTTCTGGGACCTCAGCCTCGTGGACCCCGACAACCGCCGGCCGGTCGACTGGGAGCGGCGGCGTTCCGGCCTCGACGACGAGGACCGTGACCCGGACCCGGCCGCGCTGCTGCGCGACTGGCGCGACGGGCGCATCAAGCAGCACGTCGTGGCGCGCGCGTTGCGGCTGCGCCAGCGGCTGCCGGCCCTGTTCGCGGTCGGCGACTACCTGCCGGTCGAGGCGGTCGGTCCGCATGCCGAACGCGTCGTCGCCTTCCTGCGCCGCTTCGAAGGTGCCGCGGCGCTGGTGGTGGCGCCGCGGCTCGTCGGCCCGCTGCTGGACGAGGGCGACCTGCCGATGGTGCCGCCGTCGGCCTGGGACGGCACGACGCTGCTGCTGCCGGAACTGCCGGCGGGCATCGGGTTCGCGGACGCGCTTTCCGGCGGGTCCCTGCGCCCGCCCGAGGACGGGCGGATCGAGGTCGCCGGCCTGCTCGACCGTTTTCCGGTTGCGTTGCTGTACGGCGAGGGGTGATGTTCTAACGGCCGGCCGGGCCGAACGACAGGAGATGAGACAATGAAGGGCGATCCTCAGGTCATCCGACACCTGAACACGATCCTCACCAATGAGCTGAGTGCCATTAACCAATACTTCCTGCATGCCCGCATGCTGAAGAACTGGGGGCTGCTCCGGCTGGCGAAATACGTCTACGACGAATCGATCGGCGAGATGAAGCATGCCGACTACGTGATCGAGCGGATCCTCTTTCTCGAAGGCCTGCCCAACCTCCAGGACCTCCATAAGCTGAAGATCGGCGAGGACGTCCCGGAAATGCTCCGCTGCGACCTGGACGCGGAACTGCACAACCGCACCAACCTGCGCGACGCGATGACCTATTGCGAGCAGGTCCAGGACTACGTCAGCAAGGATATCCTGCGCAACATCCTCGACGACACCGAGGAGCACATCGACTGGCTGGAAACCCAGCTCGACCTGATCGACCGCATCGGCATCCAGAACTACCAGCAGGAGCAGATGTTCAAGGGCGGGGAATGAGTTCCTCGTCCGCCCGCCGATAGGCCGCGGCGGCGGCGGCGGGATCGGCGCGTCCGGACGCGGCTTGGCCGAGGAGCTGGGCCAGCAGCGGTGCGAGCAGGGGCAGCGGCGGGCGGCCGGGAGGGTGTTCCTCGTGCCGGCTCGCCGCGACGGGGCTCACGGCCTCCACCCGGCGCCCGGAAGGGCCGCCGGCATAGGGGACGGGAAGCTGGGCTCGGCCGGTCGGCGGCGTCGTTCGCAAGTGTCGTCGGGTCCATTGCGGCGTTCCTGCCATTACACCCGGTCGCGCGATGCGCCGCGCGCATGCATGCGGGCTACTTTCCGGGGCGCCCGGCGCCCGGAGGTGGGCATCCGAAGGCGCTCCGCGCCTTCCGGGATCATGCCTTCCCGGCGGCCGCCTCCCGGCGCCAAGCCGCCGGAGGAACCCCATATGCGCGCCTGAACGCCCGGCTGAAGGCAGCCTCGGACTCGTAGCCGACGTCGAAGGCGATCCGCGCGATGGGGTCGGCGGAGTCCCTCAACTGCGCCGAGGCCTGCTCGACCCGCTGCCGGGCGAGATAGCGCATCGGCGGTTCGCCGACGGCGCGGGTGAAGCGTTCGGCGAAGGCCGAGCGGGAGACCGCCAGCTCCCGCGCGATGTCGTCCGTCGTCCAGCGCCGGGCGATCTGGCCATGGAGGAGCCCGAGCGCGCGCGCGACGACGGGATCGCGCAGTCCGGCCGTCCAGGCGTGGGCGGCCGGCGGCCGGGACGCGAACCAGCGCCGGACCGCCTCCATGAAGAGGAGTTCGGCGAGCTTCGCCAGCATCGCCGGCGACGCGGCGCGGCCCTCGGCGAGCTCGTTCGCCGCGAAGCGGAACGTGCTTTCGATCCAGCCTCCCGAAGCGCCGTCGGCGACGGCGATCTTCAGCACGCCCGGCAGCATCGAGATGAAGGCGTTGTGAGGAAGGTCGTCGCCGAGGAAGCCGCACAGGATCCGGGTCCGCTCGCCGCCTCCGCCATGAACGATCTTCGCCAGCCCGCCTTCCGACCCCGGCTGGATCAGCTGCTCGGCGCCGACCGGCCGCAGGTTCGTAGCACTCGCGAGAACGTGGTCGTCGTTGCGCGGCAGGACGACGATATCGCCGCTCCCGATCCGGACCGGCGGCCCGCCGCCGACCTTCAGAAGGCAACGGCCCTCGGTGACGTAATGGTAGGCGATGATGTGGCGGGGTTCGGGCGTGAAGGGGCTGCAGTCCTCGGGCCCGACCTTCGCGCGGACGCACCACGGCGCCGTGAACTCCGCGTCGAGGAAGATGCCCCCCGTGAGCCGCATCGCCCGCAGTATGTCCAGAAGCACATCCACCGGACGGCTCTCCCCTCACGGCGGCGGATCGGTCAAGAATTCCGGCGCCGCGCTCATTAACCGCCCCGACGAGCCGAACTAGACTAGCATCGAAACCGCAAGGCCGGCAGCAGGAACCTCAAGTCCCGCCGCACCGCCGGAAGACGCGGCTATTCCAGTCATACAGGGAAGAGGAACGCCCCATGATTTCCGACCGTCAAGGCAATGCCCTTCCGGGCGCGACCACGGATGCAGCGGAACTGTTCGAGCAGGCGGTGGACGCGTTCAACATCTATCGGGGCGACCCGATCGGGCTGCTGGACCGCGCCATGGAGGCCGCCCCGGACTTCGCGATGGCACGCATCCTGAAGGCCCATCTGTTCGGCCTCGCGACCGAGCCCGCGGCGACGGCCGAGGCGAAGGCGATCGTCGCCGGGGCGAAGTCCCTGCGGCTCACGCCGCGCGAGGCGTCCCATGTCGCGGCACTCGACCTCCTCCTGGACGGGCACTGGACCGCCGCCGCCGAGGTTCTCGACCGGCACAACGTGGAGTATCCGCACGACATCGTGGCGGTGCAGGCCGGCCATCTGATGGATTTCTACCGTGCGAGCGCCCGGAGCCTGCGCGACCGCATCGCGCGCGTCCTGCCGAAATGGCCGGCGGACATGCCGGGCCGGTCGATCCTGGTGGGCATGTATTCCTTCGGGCTGGAGGAGACCGGCGACTACGCGCGCGCCGAGGAGGCGGGCCGCCTCGCGCTCGACCTGCAGCCGCTCGACAGCTGGGCGCACCATGCGGTCGCGCATGTCATGGAGATGCAGGGCCGGGCGGAGGACGGTATCGGCTGGATGATCGCGCGGGAACCCTACTGGTCGGGCGACGACAATTTCTTCAGGGTCCACAACTGGTGGCACCGCGCGCTCTGCCATCTCGACCTCGGGCAGGTCGACGAGGTCTTCGCGCTATACGACGGCCCAGTCCGCCGGGATCGCAGCGTCGTGGTGCTCGACATGATCGACGCGTCGGCCCTGCTGTGGCGGCTGCACCTGTCCGGCCACGACGTCGGCGACCGCTGGGACGAGCTGGCGACGGTCTGGGACGGGCACGCGGACGGTCGCACCTATCCCTTCAACGACTGGCACGCGGCGATGGCCTATCTCGGCGCCGGCCGGAGCGGCGACGTCGAGCGGATCCTCGCCGCCTACAGGGACGGCGCCGGCACGGCCGACGTCGCGCAGTGGGGCCGGAGGACCGCCGTGCCCCTCGTCGAAGGGTTCGCGGCGTTCTGGCGCGGCGACTACGAGACGGCGGCGGCGCGTCTCCACGGCGCGCGCTTCATCGCCAACGCGTTCGGCGGCAGCCACGCGCAGCGGGACGTCATCGACTGGACGCTGGCGGAGGCCGCGATCCGCGGAGGTCTGACCGGCCTGGCGGAGGCCGTCGCGAACGAGCGCCTCGCGCTCAAGCCCCACAGCCTGGTGAACCGGAGTTTCCTGGCCCGCGCCCGGGCGGACACGTTCACCGGCCGCGCGGCGGCGTGACCCGGCCGCCGTGCATGTCCCCGATCCTTTGACGGCGGGGACATGCGCGGCACCTTGCGGTGCCGGCCGATCAGGCCGCGCGCTCGATGGCGATGGCGGTGGCCTCTCCGCCGCCGATGCACAGGGAGGCCACGCCGCGGGACAGCCCGTGCCGCTCCAGCGCATGGAGCAGCGTCACGACGAGGCGGGCGCCGGTCGCGCCGATGGGATGGCCCAGCGCGCAGGCGCCGCCGTTCACGTTGAGGATGTCGGAGGGAATGCCGAGATCGCGCTGAGCCGCCATGGCGACGGCGGCGAAAGCCTCGTTGATCTCGAACAGGTCCACGTCCCCGATGCCCCAGCCGGCCTTGTCGAGGAGCTTGCGGATGGCCGGGATCGGCGCCGTGGTGAACCAGGCGGGGTCCTGGGAATGGGTCGCATGCGCCGTGATCCGCGCCAGGATCGGCAGGCCTTCGCGCTCGGCGAGCGAACGCCGCATCAGAACGAGCGCCGCCGCGCCGTCCGCGTTCGCGGACGAGCTTGCCGCGGTGATGGTCCCGTCGGGACGGAAGGCCGGCCTCAGCGAGGGGATCTTCTCCGGCGAGACCTTCAGCGGGTTCTCGTCCGCCTCGACCACCGTGTCGCCGGTCTTGCCCCGGACCGCCATGGGCGCGATCTCGGCGGCGAAGGCGCCCTCTTCCACCGCCCTACGGGCGCGGGTCAGGGTCTCGATCGCGTAGGCGTCCTGGTCCGCCCGGCTGAACCCGTAGGCCTGGGCGGTCGCCTCGCCGAAGTCGCCCATCGGCCGGCCGCCCTCGTAGGCGTCCTCCAGGCCGTCCATCATCATGTGGTCGATGAGGCGGTCGTGGCCGACCCGGTAGCCGCCGCGTGCCTTGGCCAGGAGATAGGGGGCCTGCGACATCGCTTCCATGCCGCCGGACACGACGATCCCGGCCGAGCCCGCCAGGATCACGTCGTGGGCGAGCATCGTCGCCTTCATCCCGGACCCGCACACCTTGTTGACGGTCGTCGCACCCGTCCCGTCGGGAAGGCCGGCCCCGCGGGCAGCCTGGCGCGCCGGGGCCTGCCCCTGGCCGGCCGACAGCACGCAGCCCATCATGACCTCGTCCACCCTGTCGCCGGCGAGCCCTGCGCGGGCGAGGGCGGCGCGGATGACATGGCTGCCGAGAGCGGGAGCGCTGAAGCCGGAGAGGCTCCCCTGGAACCGGCCCAGAGGGCTTCGGACGGCGGAAACGATGACGACGGGATCGTGCGACGGCATGTGAACCTCCTTCAGATGATGGTTGACATATAATATGACGATCATAATGTAAAGAGGCGGGACGGACAGGGAGGCATCGGCATGCGATACGAAAAGGGCCACAAGGAGCAGACGCGCAAACGCGTCGTCGACGTCGCCTCGGCCCGATTCCGCGCGAAGGGCATCGAGGGCACGGGCGTGGCCGGCCTCATGGCCGAGGCCGGGCTCACGCATGGCGGCTTCTACGCGCATTTCAAGTCGAAGGACGACCTCGTCCGCGAGGCCTTGTCCGCCGCCCATGCGCGCAACCGCGCGGGCTGGGCCGCCGAGGTGAAGGCCGCGCGGGACCGGGGCGGGGACGGGCTGGAGGCGATCGTGCGGTGGTACCTGCGGCCCGCGCATCGCGACCGGCCGGAGGCGGGCTGCTCGGTGGCGGCGCTTGCGCCGGAGGTCGCCCGGAACGATCCCGAAATCCGGGACGCCATGGCCCGGGCCGCGGACGAGATGGCGGCGATCATCGCGTCCGAACTACCGCCGTCCCTTTCCGGGGAGCGGGCGCGGGAAACGGCCTACGCGATCTTCGCCCTGATGGTCGGAACGCTGCAGCTCGCGCGCGTCACGACGGACCACGCGCTGTCCGAGGCGATCCTCGAAGCCGGACGGGAAGCGGCCCTGCGGCTTGCCCGCCGGGAGACCTGACGAACCCCTTCCCGCGCCGCCGAAGCTTCCGCATCCGTCGGGGAAAGTCCCCGGGCGGCCTCCCACGGTCCTGGCCGGGGGGCGGCCGGCGGGCAGGCCCGGCGTCACCGGGCTCGATCGCAAATACCGGTGCCGGCGTGTCCGGCAGATTTCATGGGAGACCGCCCGTGTCCGCTACCGGCAAGATACTGGATTGCGATGTTCCGCCGCCGATGGAGCGCAGGCTGACGGGCGCGGTCCTGACGCTTCTGGCAGGCCTTGCCGCGATCGGCATGCTTTCCACCAACATCATCCTCCCCTCATTTCCGGCCATGGCGGGCTCGATCGGCGTCTCGACGCGCGATCTCAGCCTGACGCTCTCCAGCTTCTTCATCGCCTTCGCAGCGGGACAACTCGTCGTCGGGCCGCTCTCGGACCGGTTCGGGCGGAAGCGGCTCGTGCTGGGAGGCCTGATCGTGTTCATCCTCGGCTGCGCCATCTGCGCATCCGCCGACGCCCTCGCGACGCTCATCGCGGGACGCGTCGTACAGGCGCTCGGGGTCTGCGCGTCGTCCGTCCTGTCGCGCGCCATCGCCCGGGATCTCTTCGAGGGCGAGACCCTGGCCAGGACCCAGGCGTTCACCATGGTCGCGATGT
>NZ_DASYHS010000243.1:0-8363 GCF_035998295.1 Arenibaculum sp.
GTCTGCGAGGACACCATGACGACGGGGCAGGGCGTCTCGACCATCAGGCGGCCGAGGCAGGTCAGGCCGTCCATGACCGGCATGTTGACGTCGAGCGTCACGACGTTCGGGCGGAACGTCCGGGCAAGCGCCAGCAGTTCCTCGCCGTCGCGGGCGGTCCGGACCTCGAAGTCGCCCTCCTCCTCGAAGATCTGCGTCAGCAGCTTCCTCATCAGGGCGGAATCGTCCGCGACGAGCAGCCGGATCATTCGGGCGCGTCGAGCAGGTTCCCGGCGCCGATCTCGGCCAGGCTGCCGAGATCGTCGAGGCTCAGAAGCTGGTCCGGCTCCAGCAGCAGGACCATGCCCGCGTCCAGGTTGGCGACGCGGGAGACGACGGGCGCACCCGACGACGCGGCCGACGCGAACTCCGGCGCCGGCCCGATCGCCCGGGCCGGGATCGCGAGCACGCCGGTCGCGGCGTCGACGAGAAGGCCGGCGCGCGTCTGCCCGACGGTCAGGACGACGACGTGGCTGCGGCCGGTGGCGGGCGCTCCCGGCAGGCCGAACCGCCGGTGCAGGTCGACGACGGGCAGGACCGCGCCCCGCCGGTTCATCACGCCGGCCACGTGGGCGGGCGCGCCCGGCACGTGGATCAGCTCGTCCGGGGTCCGCACGATCTCGTCCACCGCTCCGACGGGCAGGCCGTAGCGCTCCCGTCCGAGGCGGAAGACGACGAACTTCCCGACATCGCGGTCGGTCTCGTGGCCGGGTCCGTCCACCGCCTGCTCCTCTCGTGCCGTTTCCCGGCGCGCGGCGCCGGCCTCCAGGGCGCGGGCGAGGACGTCGCCGCGCAGCAGGTTGGCGGCGGACAGGATCGAGACCAGCCGCCGTCCGCCGTCGAGGCGGCAGATGGCCTCGATGTCCTCGCCCGTCTCCTGTCCGAACAGCGCCGGCACCGCATCGGCGACGTCCTCGCGCACCCGCAGGACGTCCCGGACCGCCTCGACGACCAGGCCGACCGCGACGTCGCCGTCGAGCGCCGCGACGACGACCCTCGCCCGCCGGCCGAGCGGCGCCCCGGGAAGGTCGAGCAGCGCATGCAGCGAGACGAGCGGCAGCAGCCGGCCGCGCAGCGACACGACGCCGAGGTGGTGATCGCGTGCGTGCGGGATGCGGGACACGGCTTCCGGCATGCGGACGATCTCGCGCACGCGCCCGATCGGCAGAGCGTATTCCTGGCCGTCCACCTCGAAGCTGATCAACTGCCGCTCGAGGGCCTGCGCGGCGGCGGGCGGCGAGTGGGTCGCTGTGGCCGGGCCGGCGCCGCCGGAGGACGTGCGGGCCCTCGGCGCGAGCGCGCTGCGCAGGATGCGGTCGGCGTCCAGGATCAAGGTCGCCGGCTCGCCTTCCCCGCCGCGGAGAAAGCCGGCGAGATGGTCCTGCGGGATGGGGGCGTCCGCGTCCCCGCCGGCTTCGATCAGGGACGGCTCCACGTCGAGGATGCCCAGCAGCCGGTCCACCAGCAGGCCTTCGGGGCTGTCGCCCTCGACCACCAGGATCCGGGCCGCCTCGCCGGTCCCGGCATCCGGAAGCCCGAGGACGCGGCGCAGCCCGACCACCGCCGTCACCGTGCCGCGCAGGTTCGCCAGCCCCTCGAGCCCGTCCGGGCTCAGCGGCATCCGCGTGAGCGCCGGGCAGCGCACCACCTCGCGGACCCGGGAGAGCGGCAGTGCGCAGCGCATGCCGCCCGCCTCGAAGACGAGATGGGTGTTCAGGCCGTCCCGGGCGTGCCCGGCGCCGGCGGTCGCGTCATGGGCGAGTGCCGACATGCGGCCTACTCGCCGGAGCTCTGCAGCTCGTCGGCCAGGGAGGCGATCTCCTCGACCGCCGCCGCCAGATCCTCCGCGCCCCGCGCCTGCTGCCGGGCGGCGGTAACCGCCTCGGTCGCGGCGCGGCTCGCCTGTTCCGCCGCCGCCGCGATGCCCTGGGCGCCGGCCAGGCTCTCCTGGACCGCCCTCGTGGCCAGGGCGGCCTCCCCGAGGATCGACTCGTTTCCGGACCGGACGGCGGCGACGTCCGCCCCGATGCCGTCCAGCGTGGCGAGGAGGCCCTTGTTCCTCTGAAGCTCCAGCTCGCCGGCGGCGACGGTCTGCTCCAGGTCGCGGCGGACGACCGCCACCTGGTCCTGGATGGCGCGCACAGTGTCCTTGATGCGGTCGGCGCCCTCGGCGGATTCCCGGGCGAGACTGCGGATGTCGGACGAGACCTGGGCGAAGCCCTTGCCGGGCTCGCCGGCGCGCGCCGCCTCGATCGAGCCGCTGATCGCGAGCATGTTGGTCTGGATGGACACCGAGTTGACCGCGTCCACGATCTTCTCGATGCGGCGGCCCAGCAGCTCGAGGTCGCCGACGAGCCGCACGCTCTCGCGCGTCCGGTCGAGGGCGGCGCCGACGCCGTCGAGCATCGCCTCGACCCGGGCGCGGCTGTCGCCGAGCAGCCCGGCCATGGCATCGGCGCGCTCCAGCGCGGCGGTCGCGCGGACCTCGGCGATCCGGGCGCTCTTCTCGATCTGGGCGAGCGCCGCGCTCGACTGGTGGGTCGCCGCCGACTGCTGGTCGGCGCCCCTGCTGATCTGGTCGATCGCGGCCATGATCTGGGTCGCCGCCCCGGACAGTTCCTGGACCGTCGCCGACAGCTCCTCGGAGGCGGAGGCGACGTCCTCGGCGCTACGGGCCACGTCGGCGCTGTGGCGGAGGTCCTCGGCGACCACGGCCAGCTCGTGGGCGGCGACCTGGGCCTGGTCCAGGGCCTCGCTCTGCTGCGCGATGCTGCGCAGCGACTCCTCCGTCGCGGCCGACTGCTCCTCGGCGGCGGCGGCGATCTCCTCGGCTCCCCTCTGCACCTCCCCGGCGGCCTGGTCGGCCTCCAGCGCCGCGGCGACGATCTCCGTGCCGCCGGTGGCCAGCACGGCCATCTCGGTGCGAATGCGCGCGAGGATGGAGGTCACGTCGCGGCCGGCCTCGACCTCCCGGCGGGCCATCGCCGCCGTCTCGGAGATCCCCTCGGCGACGGCCCTGACCTCGTGCTGGATGCGCTCCACGAGCTCGGCGATGTCGCGCGCGCTCTTCTCCGCCGCTTCGGCGAGCATGCGCACCTCGTCGGCGACGACGGCGAAGCCGGCGCCGACCTGGCCGGCCCGGGCGGCCTCGATCGCGGCGTTCAGCGCCAGCAGGTTGGTCTGGTCCGCGATGTAGGCGACGGTCTGCAGCAGCTCGCCGATCGTCGCGGCTTCCCGTTCGAGGCTCCGTATCCGCTCGACGACTACGACCTGCCGCCCGGCATTCGCCTCGACGCTGGCGAGGGCGTCCGAGATCCGGCTGCCGGTCTCCGCGAGGACGGCCTGCAGGTGCTCGGTCCTGTCGCGGGACTGGACCGCCTTCTCGCGGGCGCGGGCCAGGGCGGCCACGATCTCCGTGATCGCGGCGAGGGACTGGTGGGATGCGCCCGAGGCCTGCTGCGCGCCCGTGGCGATCTGCTCCATCGCCCGGCGGAGCTGCTCGGCCGCGGACGCGGCTTCGCTGATGCTGCTCGCCATCTCCGTGGTGGCGGCGGCGGCGCGTTCCGCGATCTTCTGCTGGCGCGCGAAGTTGCGCGTCCGCTTGCGCTGGGCGGTGGCGCGCGACGCAGCCGCCTGCGTGGCCCCGTTGGCGCCGGCCACGCCTGCGCCGGTGGCGGCGGCGTTCGGGGCAGCGTCCGAGGCGGTGTCCGGGGCGACCCGTTCCGCGGTCCGCTTGGCGTCGAAGCGCGATCTCTTGGCCAGGGTCATGGAAAAGGGGGCTCCTGCTCGACGGTTGCGGACCGCGCTAGTTAACATAACGGGGAAGGCGGGGCCAACAGGAGGGTGCGACACCGCGCCGGCATCCGCAACCGCCATCGTCCGCAACCGCCGTGTGGGGAAGCGCGCCGGACCGGCCGGGGCGGACGCGGCGGCGCCATGGCCGGCCCGACTTCGATCCCTTCCGTCGGCCGCCAAGATACCGTCTTGATCGATACCCCCGAACAGAGTTAATACCGTCGCAGTAACAGCTCGCGCGAACTATTTCTTGGTGCCCGCTTGGAAAAACAAACCTTGATGCCGGCCAAAGCAACGAGGTATCCGCGAGAACAGGTCGATGACCATGTGTGATCTCAGCCGATTCCTGCCCTATTTTTTCGCCTGAGGCTCCGCCGATGAATGTCCGCCTCGCAGCCCTCCTGCGTGCCGTATACGTGGAAATCGCGGAGATCACATGGCGGACCGTTCTCGTCATCCTCCTGTTTCATTTCGCCTCCAGCTGGGGCTTGATGGTGCTGTCGGGCGAAGAGAAATTCACCCACCCGATCACCTTCCTCTATTTCTATGCAACGACGGCCACGACGATCGGATATGGAGACCTTTCTCCCGGCACGAATGCCTCTCGCCTCTTTGCGGTCTTCTGGCTCTACCCCGGCAGCATCGCGCTCTTCGGCACGATTCTCACCAAGGTAGGCGGCAGCCTCTGGGACAGATGGAACAAGCGGATGAACGGCATGGCTGACTTCTCGAAGGTCGACGGCGCTTCGGTCCTGATCGGCTACCACGCACAGCGGACCAGGCACATGATCGACGAGATCGTCGCCGGCGACCCCGCGGCGCAGATCATCCTCCTCGCACGCGCCGTCGAACGCTGCCCCGACGAGCGCATCCGCTTCGTGCGGACCGATAGCCTCGCCGATGTGGAGGCGATGAGGCGGGCTTCGATCGCCACGGCAAGGCATGTCGTGATCTATGCCGACGACGACGAGCAGACCATGGCAGCGGCACTCGCGGCCTCCGCCGTTCTCCGGGATGCGAACAACGAATCCGCGCACATGGTCTGTTATTTCGCCGATGAGAGCACTGCCAAGCTCCTGACGTCGCACATACCCCGGATCGAATGCGTCGTCTCGACGTCCGTGCCCCAGGTGGTGCGCGCAATGCAGGATCCGGGCAGTTCGAGGATTCTCGCGGCCCTGGCCTCGACGATAGACGACGCGACCATCTTCAGCTTCGTCGTTCCCGACGGCGTTTCCGGAGTGACGCTTGCCGTCCTCGCCGACCATCTCCGCCGGCACCACGACGCCATCCTGATCGCCTTCCAGGACGACGGCGGGGTCCCGATCATCAACGCCTCCCCGAGCCACGAAGCCGGCCCCGGGGACCGTCTCTACGTCATCAGCGACCGCCGGCTTCACGCCGACGCGATCGAGTGGACGAAACTCCGCTCCGTCGCCTGAACATCGAGAGATTCTGTCCGCTGAACGAAAGCGACGTCGCCCTGAACCCGGCCATCTGCCGGGTCGCCTGGAGTAAGGAGGTGGCGTCCCCGGCGGGATTCGAACCCACGACCTACAGCTTAGGAGGCTGTCGCTCTATCCTGCTGAGCTACGGAGACGTCGGTCCCTTATAACAGGCTGGCGACGCGGACCGGAACCCCTAACTGCGGGGGCGCGGCGGCAATCTCCCGGTAACCGGGGCGTGGCAGTATTCGCCCCGGCTTCGGAAGGGGGGGCGGGGTGGCGGACGGGCGAACGGAGGTGGAGGCGGGCGCCGAGGCCGGGCTGCTGCTGCGGCTGCCGGGCGCCGTGCTCGCCTGGGACGCCGGCGGACGGATAGCACTCGCCAACCCGGCGGCATGCGCGCTGTTCGGCGCCGATCCGGCGGGCCGGCCGCTCGGCGGCCTGCTGCCGGGCCTCGATCCGCGCGCGGACGGCACGCGCGAGCTGGAAGCCCTGCGCGGCGACGGTACCCGGTTCCTGGCCGAGGTGGCGCTGGCGCCGTCGACCGGGCTGGCCGGCCTCTGCGTCGCGGTGGTGCGCGACGTCGAGGGCCGGCGCCTCGGCGAGGAGCGGCTGCGCGACTTCGCCGAGACCGCGTCCGACTGGCTGTGGGAGACCGGGCCCGACCACCGCTTCACCTACATCTCCGACGCCTCCCTCGCCGGCGAGTGCCGCGGCCGCACCTTCCTGGAGCTGGCCCTGCGCGAGCCCGGCGACGAGGAGGCCTGGGCCGAGCACCACGCCCGCCTCGACGGACGCGTGCCGTTCCGGGACTTCCAATGCGTCCTCAACCTGCGCAACGCCGGCACCCGCTACGTCAGCGTCAGCGGCCGCCCGGTCCGGGGGGCGGACGGCGGCTTCGCGGGCTATCGCGGCAGCGCCGCCGACATCACCGAGGCCGTGCTGTGGCGGCGCGTGCGCGTCGCGACCGAGGTCCGGCTGAAGGCGATCCTGGACGCGGCCGTCGACGGCATCGCGACCTTGAGCCAGACCGGCAGCATCGAGAGCTTCAACCCCGCGGCCGAGCGGATCTTCGGCTATGGCGCCTCGGAGGTGATCGGCCGGAACATCCGCATGCTGGTGCCGGTGCCGTTCGAGGCGGGGCGGCCCGACCCGCTGCCGGACTGGATCGCCGAAGGGGGCGGGCGCGTCGTCGAGGGGCGGCGCGAGGACGGCACCGTTTTCCCGCTGGAGCTGTCGGTCTCGCAGGTGTCGCTGGAGGACGGACGCCTGTTCGTCGCCATCCTGCGCGACATCACCGAGCGGCGGCGGGTCGAGCGCGAGCTGGAGGAGCACCGCTTCCATCTCGAGAACCTCGTCGAGCAGCGGACCGCGGCCCTCGTCGAGAGCGAGGCGCGCCTGCGCTCGATCCTCGCGGCCTCGACCGTGCCGCACGTCATCCTGGACGACGCCGACGGCACGATCCGGTTCGCCAACGACAGCGCGGACCGGCTGTTCGGTTTCGGAGCGGGGGAGGGAGGAGCCGAGACCCTCTACGACCGGCTGTCGGAGCGCGAGGCGTTCCTGGCGCTGCTCGCGCGCGATGGACGGGTGGCGGAGTTCGAGGCGGCGCTGCGCACCGCCCAGGGCGGCACCTTGTGGGCGTCGCTGTCGGCGATCCCGATGCGCTTCGACGGCGAGGCCTGCATCCTGATCTCCTGCACCGACATCAGCCGGCGCAAGGAGGTGGAGCTGGCGATGGCCGCCGCGCTCGAGAAGGAGAAGACCCTGAACGAGCAGCAGCAGCGCTTCTTCTCCATGGCCTCGCACGAGTTCCGCACGCCGCTGACCATCATCGACGCCGTGGTGCAGATGCTGGCGCGATTCGACGGGGAGATGGACGCGGCGGAGCGGCGGAGCGAATACGACAACATCCGCGCCGCGGTCGCGCGCATGACCAACCTGATGGAGAGCGTGCTGTCGTCCTCGCGCGCGGAGGCGGGGACGCTCCGCCTCAACCTGACGGAGGTCGAGCTGCACGTCCTGGTGCGCGAGGCGGTCAAGCGCCAGGGGCTGATCGCGCCCGGCCACCGCATCGATCTCGACATCGCGGCCCTGCCCTCGACCGTGACGGGGGATGCGCGCCTGCTCGACCAGGTGCTCTCCAACCTGCTGTCCAACGCGGTGAAATACTCGCCCGAGGGCAGGCCGATCCAGGTCGTGGGGTCCGGCCACGGGGGCGTTGCCGTGATCGAGGTGCGCGACCGGGGCGTCGGCATCCCGAAGGCCGAGCTGCCCAGCATCTTCCGGAAATACTTCCGCGCCTCGACCGGCGCCGCGATCGCCGGCACCGGGATCGGGCTGCATCTCGTGAAGATGATCGTGGACCTTCATGGCGGCGTGGTCGGCGTCGACAGCGTGGAGGGGGCGGGCAGCACCTTCGTGCTGCGCCTGCCGGTCGCCGGCCCGCCGGGGAGCGCGCCGTGACGGACGCGCCCGTGACCCCGCGCCCCATGATCCTGTGCATCGAGGACGAGCCGGTGATCCGTTCGGTGATCGCCAGGGTGCTTCGGCGGGCGGGCTACGCCGTGGTGGAGGCCGCGGACGGGGCGCAGGGGCTGCGGGCGATCCGTGCCAGCCGGCCGGACCTCGTGCTGTGCGACGTCGGCCTGCCGGTCATCGACGGGCTGCGCGTGCTCGACGCGGTACGGGCCGGCGAGGCGGGCGACCCCGGCCTGCCGTTCGTGATGCTCTCGGCCCTGGCCGAGCCGGGCGACGCCGCCGAGGCGATGCGGCGCGGCGCCGACGCCTATGTCGGCAAGCCCGTCGACCTCGACGGGCTGCTCGCCGTGCTCGCCGAGCGGCTTTCCAGGCGGTGAAAAAAACCGCTTTACAGGCTCGGCGCAGGGGCCTATATACCGGCTCCCGACGCGCTGGACGGCAACGAACGGCGCGGCGGACCTCAAAAAAAGCCCCCGACGACGGAAGCCGAGGCTTCGGCTCGCAGGGGTTTGCGGCTCCCGGTTCCGGGTTGGCTGCGGGATCTTTGACAGCGTGAACGAGATCGAGAAGGGATGCGCAGGCGGCGGCCTGGAGCGCGGGACC
>NZ_DASYHS010000277.1:0-8588 GCF_035998295.1 Arenibaculum sp.
GCCAGGTGCCCGCCGCGGCCCGACGGCCGCTGCAGCCGGATGCCCGCATGCGCCGCAAGCAGTTCGATCAGCTTCCACGCGTCGGCCCGGCCCGCGCGGCGATCCGGCTGCGGGGGCCTGTGGGCCAGCGTCAGCCGCCCCGTTCCGGACGCAAGCCGCTCGAGCCGGATCTCGATCGTTCCGGCCTCGTCCGGCGCTTGGCCGCCGGTCAGGAACTCGATCATGATCAGGCCCAGCGAGACCGCCAGTTCCGCCTCCACCTCGACCGGGTCCAGCCTCAGGTCCAACCCGAACTCGCGGTCCGTTCCGGAACGGAACACGGAGGCGCTCAACGCCCGCAGGTAGACGTCCAGCATCAGCCGCCGCCTCGGGGTCTCGAAGTCTCCCTGGTCGTGGACCAGGCGCAGCGCCTCCAGGCAGTGGCGGATGAAGACCAGGGGCGGCCGGGTCGCCGGGTCCCGCGTCCGCCGGAGCTGGATGTAGACGAGGTTGATGATGGCCTGCAGGTCGTTGCGCATCCGGTGCTGCAGGTCGCGCAGGAGCGCCGCCTGCTGCTCGGCCGCCAGGGCCAGGCGGTGGTCGGCCCTCGCGCGGTCCACCGCCGCGGCCAGCAGGTCGGCGATGCTCTGGAGGAACGTGACCTCCTCGGACGAGAAGCTCTTCCGTTTCGCCGAGCCCGCCTCCAGCACGCCGAACGGACCCTCGCGCCCGCGGATCACCACGTTCGCTACGCTCCGGATGCGGTGCTCCTGCAGGAGGCCGGCCGCACGGAAGCGATGCTCGCCCGCAAGGTCCTCGCTGACCACGGGCCTGCCGCTCTGCAGGGCGAAGCCCGCCGGCGAGCGCAAGTCGGCCCGGAACGTGGCGACCCCGACGATACCGGGTCGCCAGCCGACGCCGGCGCAGACGCGCAGGACGTGGCGGCTGGGCAGGAATTCCAGCACGTCGGCATGACCGATGCCCAAGCCCGACGCCACCATTTCGGACGCCTCCTGCATCAGGGAGTACAGATCCTCGGTGTGCGCGGCCCGGAGGGCCAGGTCGGCAACGACGACCTTCAGCGCCGTATCAAGCGCATCGATGTTCCGAGGGGGCCTCTGCTCGCTCAAACCTTCTCCTTTCACACGGCGTCCCGACGCGGTATCGGTTGGCTTGATATCCGAAAGTCCATTAAAAGTTCATCCACCACTTCGATAATGCGCTCTTTCCAGGGGCTATCCGGTTTCGACACTTTACTCTTTTTCGGAGACTGCGGGCGGACGCGAGCAGTGGTATTCGAAGGCTCGGTGGAGGATGTCCGGAGAGTGCGGCGTCCGGCAAATACGTAGGCACGGACCAATACTTGGGGGTTATCAGCGGATGGGGCGATACAAGGGTCGACTGATCGTCGCCGAGGACGAGGCCCTGGTCGCCCTGGGCATCCAGTTGATGTTGACGGATGCCGGCCACGAGGTCTGCGGCGTCGCGTCGACGGCGCCCGAATCGGTTCGGCTGGCCGAAATGCACGCGCCCGACCTGGCACTCGTCGACGTCCGCCTCGCGCACGGCACCGACGGGCTGGCCGCCGTGTCCAAGCTTCAGGCGCATCTCGGCATCCCCAGCCTCCTGGTCACCGCGCACGCCTCATACGCCGAGGCCCACGCAGCGGGCGCGCTGGGCTGGCTGCGCAAGCCGTTCAGTCCCGACGAGCTGATACGTATCGTGGACGCGGCGTTGGCATGGCTGCACGATGGCCTGGTCGAGGTGCCGGTGCCGCAGGGTCTGATCCTGTCGCATTGGCCGTCCAGGCGGCAGTATCGGCATTGAGCCGTCCGGCCGAAGATGCTGGCCGCCAACAGGAAAGGTCGAGCGTGGCCGCTGCCCAGGTCCCCACATTCGCCGCAAGCCTGATCGCCAGCGGCGGCGAGACGGGAAGGCTGATCGCGTCGCACGACTGGTCCTCGACCCCGCTCGGTCCGATCGAAGCCTGGCCGCAGAGCCTCAGGACCGCTCTCGGCATGATCCTCCTGTCGCCGGTCCCCATGGTCATGCTCTGGGGCGAAGACGGCACGATGCTCTACAACGACGCCTATTCGGTGTTCGCCGGGGGCCGGCACCCCGCGCTCCTGGGCAGCAAGGTGCGCGAGGGGTGGCCCGAGGTCGCCGACTTCAACGACAACGTCATGAAGGTGGGGCTTGCGGGCGGCACGCTCGCCTATCGCGACCAGGAGCTGACGCTCCACCGCCACGGCCGGCCCGAGCAGGTCTGGATGAACCTCGACTATTCGCCGGTTCCCGACGAGACGGGCCGGCCGGCCGGCGTGATCGCCATCGTCGTCGAGACCACGGAGCGCGTGCTCACCGACCGCCGGGCTGATGCCGAGCGACGGCGCCTGATCGGGCTGTTCGACCAGGCGCCGGGCTTCATCTGCATCATGCGCGGGCCGGAGCACGTCTACGAGTTCGCGAACCGCGCCCACGACCGCGTCTTCCAGCGCGAGAACATCGTCGGCAGAAGGGTCCGCGACGTCTTTCCCGACCTGGAGGGGCAAGGCATCTACGAGCTGCTGGACGAGGTCTACGCCACCGGCCGGCGCCACGTCGCGAGCGGCGTGCCCCTGCGGTACCGGTTCGCGCCGGACGGACCTCCCGAGGAGCGATTCCTCGACTTCATCTACGAGCCGATCGTCGAGGAGGACGGGACGGTCAGCGGCATCTTCTGCGAAGGCCATGACGTCACCGACACGCACCGGGCCCACGGGGCGCTGCGCTGGAGCGAGGCGCGGCGGGCGGAGCAGCTGCAGGGGCTGGCGCAGGCCGCCCTCGCCGTCGCGCGCGCGCCGACGCTCGATGCGACGCTCGACGAGATCACCGGGGCCGCACGACGTCTCGTAGGCGCGCACCAGGCGGTGGTCAGCCTCACGAAGGGGCCGGACTGGGCCCAGGCGATCAATGCCGTCGCCTTCAGCGACCATTACGCCCGGTGGCGCGACTATGCGGCGGTGACCGACGGCTCGGGCATCTACGCCTGGGTGTGCGAGGCGAACCGGCCGGTGCGCATGACCCAGGCCGAGCTGGTGAGGCATCCGCGCTGGCGCGGCTTCGGAGATCATGCGGCCGGGCATCCGCCCATGCGCGGCTGGCTCGCGGCGCCGCTGGTCGGGCGCGACGGGCGCAACCTCGGGCTCATCCAGCTCTCGGACAAGGAGGACGGCTCGGACTTCGAGGAGGCGGACGAGGCGATGCTGGTGCAGCTCGCCCAGATCGCCTCGACCGCCGTCGAGCAGACGCTGGCCGAAGAGGCGCTGCGCGCCGGCAACGGGCGGTTCCGCGCGGCGATCGACGCGACCGACGGCGTGCTCTGGACCAACGACGCCGGCGGACGGATGGTCGGCGAGCAGCCCGGCTGGGCGGCGCTCACCGGCCAGAGCTACGAGGAGTACCAGGGCTACGGCTGGGCCGACGCCGTTCACCCCGACGACGCCCGGCCGACCATGGACGCGTGGACCGAGGCGGTGGCGGAGCGCAAAACCTATGTCTTCGAGCACCGGGTGAGGTGCCGCGACGGTGAGTGGCGGCGCTTCTCGGTCCGGGCCGTCCCGATCCTGCGGCAGGACGGCTCCGTCGCCGAATGGGTCGGCGTCCACACCGACGTCACGGAGCAGCGCGCGGCTCAGGAAGCGCTGAGCGAAGAGAGCCGGATGCTGGAGACCCTGAACCGCATCGGGGCTACGCTCGCCGCCGAACTGGACCTGGAGCGTATCGTCCAGACGGTCACCGACGCGGGGGTGGTGCTGACCGGCGCGGAGTTCGGCGCGTTCTTCTACAACGTGCTGAACGAGGCGGGGGACAGCTACATGCTCTACACCCTCTCCGGCATCGACCGGTCGGCCTTCGAGGGTTTCCCGATGCCGCGCGCGACGGCGGTGTTCCGGCCGACCTTCGTCGGCGAAGGGGTCATCCGCTCCGACGACATCCTCCTCGACGACCGATACGGCCGGAACGACCCGCACAAGGGCATGCCCGAAGGCCACGTCCCGGTGCGCAGCTATCTCGCCGTGCCGGTCACGTCGCGCTCGGGCGAGGTTCTGGGCGGGCTGTTCTTCGGCCATCCCGAGCCCGGCCGCTTCACCATCAGGCACGAGCGCCTGATGGTCGGCGTCGCGGGGCAGGCCGCGGTCGCGGTCGACAACGCGCGCCTGTTCCAGGCCGTGCAGCGCGCCAAGGAGACGCTCGAGAGCCGCGTCGAGGAGCGCACGGCCGAGCGCAACCGGGTCTGGGCGATGAGCCGCGACCTGCTGGCGGTCATGGGCTTCGACGGATATCTCAAGGCCGTCAACCCGGCCTGGGGGGCGACGCTCGGTTTCGACGAGGCGACCCTGCTCGCGCGGCCCTTCCCCAGGCAGGTCCACCCGGACGATCACGCAGCCATCGCGGAAATGGTCGAGCGGCTCCGCCGCGGCGAGACGATCGAGCGCTTCGAGGACCGGCTGCGCCACGCGGACGGGACCTGGCGCTGGATCGCATGGACCCTGGTTCCGGAAGGCGACGTCTTCTATGCGGTCGGCCGCGACGTCACCGAGGAGAAGGAGGCGGCCGCACGGCTGGAGCAGACGCAGGAAGCGCTGCGCCAGGCCCAGAAGATGGAGGCCGTCGGCCAGCTCACCGGCGGGATCGCGCACGACTTCAACAACCTGCTCGCCGCCGTCGTCGGCAGCCTCGACCTCATCCGCCGCAAGCCGGGCGAGGTCGAGAGGGTGAGACGGTTCGCCGAGGCGGGCCTGCAGGCGGCCGAACGGGGCGCCAAGCTCACCGGGCAGCTCCTGGCCTTCTCGCGGGCGCAACGGATCGAGCCGAAGCCGGTGATCGTCTCCGATCTCGTCGCCGGCATGCGCGACATGGTCTCGCGCGCCCTCGGCCCGCTGGTCCGGCTGAACCTCGACCTGGCGGGAGACGGGGCGGTGCTGTCCGACCCGACGCAGCTCGAAATGACGGTCCTGAACCTCGCCATCAATGCGCGCGACGCGATGCCGGAAGGCGGCGATCTCGTGATCGCCACCAGGGTGTGCTGGATCGGCGAGGATGCCGAGCTCGGCCCCGGCGACTACGTCGAACTCGCGGTGAGCGATACTGGAACGGGCATGTCGCCCGAGGTGGCGGCCAAGGCCTTCGACCCGTTCTTCACGACCAAGGGCGTCGGCAAGGGCACGGGCCTGGGCCTGAGCCAGGTCTACGGCATCGCGCGGCAGGCGGGCGGGACCGCCCGGATCGAGAGCCGCCTGGGCGTCGGCACCACCGTCAAGGTCGTCATGCCGAGGACCGGGACGCCCGTCCCCCCGGACGCGGAGGCCGGCGGGGAGGATGGAACGGCGGCCGGCGCGTCGGCCACGATCCTGGTGGTCGACGACGATCCCGACGTCCGGCGCGTGCTCGTCTGCTCGCTAGACGCGCTCGGCTACCGCGTCGTCGAAGCGGCGGACGGGCCTTCGGGACTGGCGGCGCTGGAGGAAACGGCGCCGGACCTGATGGTGGTCGACTTCGCGATGCCCGGCATGAACGGGGCGGAGATGGCCAAGGCCGCGCGCCGGCGGCGGCCCGACCTGCCGATCGTGTTCGCGAGCGGCTACGCCGACACCGCGGCGCTCGAAAGCGTCGCCGGACCGCGCGCGCCCGTCCTGCGCAAGCCGTTCCGCATCGAGGACCTGCAGGCGGCCCTCAGGGACGCCATGGCGCATCGGCCGTAGCGGCGGGCCTCCGGCCGGGAATGCGCCCCGCTAATCGGTCGGCGCCCTTCGTGCCTCGTCGCGCAGGAGGAACTTCTGCACCTTGCCGGTGGAGGTCTTGGGGAGCGGGCCGAACGTGACGTGCCGGGGGCATTTGAAGCCGGCCAGCCGGTCCCGGCACCACGCGACGATCGCGGCCGCGTCGATGCCGGCGGCCTCGGGCTTCAGGGTGACGAAGGCATGCGGCGTCTCTCCCCATTTGGGGTCGGGGCGGGCCACCACCGCGGCCTCCAGGACGCCGGGATGTTTGTAGAGGACCTCCTCCACCTCCAGCGAACTGACGTTCTCGCCGCCCGATATGATGATGTCCTTGGACCGGTCCTTGACCTCGATGTAGCCGTCGGGATGGACGACCGCGAGGTCGCCGGTGTGGAACCAGCCGCCGGCGAACGCCGTCCCGGTGGCGGCGGGATTGTCGAGATAGCCCTTCATCACCGTGTTGCCCCGCAGCATCAGCTCGCCGATGGTGGCCCCGTCGGCCGGCACCGGCGCCATCGTCCCGGGGTCCAGAACGCTCGCGTCCTCCAGCATGGGATGGTTCAGGCCCTGGCGCGCCATGAACGCCGCCTTCTCCTCGAGAGGCAGCTCGTCAAGGCCCGGCCGGGGCACGCACACCGTCGCGGGCCCGTAGCTCTCGGTCAGGCCGTAGAGATGGGTCACGCGGAACCCCATCCTCTCCATGCCCGCGATGACCGTGCTCGGCGGGGCCGCCCCGCCGGTCGCCACCTGGACCCGGTGCCCGAAGCGGACGCGATCCTCCTCGGGCGCGTTGATCAGCATGTTGAGGACGACCGGCGCCCCCGACAGATGCGTCACCCCGTGCTCGGCGATCGCGGCGAAGATCCGCTTCGGCTCGACCCGGCGCAGGCACACATGCGTGCCGCCGGCCAGCGTCACCGCCCAGGTGTGGGACCAGCCGTTGCAATGGAACATCGGCAGCGTCCACAGATACACGCTGTCGGCGTTCAAGCCGAAGGCGAGCGCGTTGCCGCAGGCGTTCAGGTAGGCGCCGCGGTGATGGTAGACCGCGCCCTTGGGGTTGCCCGTCGTCCCGGAGGTGTAGTTGAGGGCGATGGACTGCCACTCGTCCGCGGGCAGCTCCACCGGCGCATCGGGGCTTCCGGTCGCCAGGAACGCCTCGTAGTCCGCTTCGCCCAGCCAGTCGCCGCCGCGTCCCTCCGGGTCGTCGATGTCGATCACGAGCGGCTTCGCGTCCAGGAGCGACAGCGCGCGGCCCACGACCGGGGAGAACTCCCGGTCGGTCAGCAGCACCTTGGCGCGCCCGTGCCTCAGGATGAAGGCGATGGCCTCGGCGTCGAGACGGACGTTGAGCGCGTTGAGAACCCCGCCGGCCATGGGGACGCCGAAATGGGCCTCGAGGAGCTCGGGGACGTTCGGCGCCATCACGGCGACGGTGTCGCCCCGCCCGACCCCGCGCCGCCGCAGCGCCGAGGCGAGCCGCCGGCAGCGCGCCGCGAACTCGGCATAGGTGTAGCGCCGGCCGCCATGGACGACGGCCGTGCGCCCGCCATGGACCCGGGCCGCCCGCGCCAGGAAGGAGATCGGCGACAGCGGCACGTGGTTGGCCTCGTTGGGCGCAAGGTCGCCGGCCCCGATGCCCGGCCCTGCGATTGGTTCGTCCATCCCGGTCTCCTCCCGTCCGTGGTTCCGGCCCCGCGGCGCCGATATACGAGGCTATCCCATCTTCGGGCGGGCATCAGCCGACGCGATAGCGCTGCAGCTTCTCCCGGTCGATCGCGATGCCGAGGCCCGGGGCGGCGGGCGCGCGCAGCATGCCATCCTTCACCGGGGGCGGTTCGGCGAGCAGGTCGTCGACCAGGTTGAGGTGGAAGCACAGCTCGGCCGGCAGCCCCTGCGTGGCCTGGTGGGCGACGCAGAAATGCAGCCCGGCGAGGACACCGATGCCGCTGTCTCCCTGGCTGCCCGACAGCGGCCGGACCCGACGCGCCAGGCAATGGCCGAGGATGTCGCGCGAGACGCGGAACCCCGTGCGCGCGGTCTTGATGCTGACGAGATGCACCGCGCCGTCGTCGATCTCGCGGGCGACCTCCTCGGGCGTGCGGCAGCTCTCATCGCCGAGGACCGGCACGGTCGTCGCTCCCGCCGCCAGCCGGCGTCCGGCGCGGTCATGGGCATGGCACGGCTCCTCCGCCCAGGCGATCCCCCACTCCTCGCACAGGCGCAGCGTCCGCACCGCCGCGTGGCCGGTCAGCCCCTGGTTGGCGTCGACGTAGAGGAGCGCCGCCGGCAGGGCCTCGCGCACCGCGCGCAGCATCGCCGCATCGCGCGCGAGGTCGAGCCCGGCCTTGAGCTTGAACGCGGTGATGCCGTGCGAAGCGTTCATCTCGAGCGCCTCGTCGCGCACCGCTTCCGGCGCACCCAGACCGCAGACATAGGTGACGGTCGCCGTCTCCCCCCAGCCGCCGAGCAGGCGGTGGCACGGCATGCCGAGCGCCTGCCCCATTATGTCGTGGAGCGCCACGTCGAGCGCGCCCTTGACGGTGTTGTTGTGCTCGACGGTCCGCAGGCGCTCCCACACCCGCTCGATCGCGAACGGGTCCAGCCCCGCCAGCATCGGCCCGAACCACTTCTCGACCGCGCCGACCATGGAGACCTGGGATTCCCCGTAGAAGAACGGCCGCGACGGCGCTTCGGCGCGCCCGACCAGGCCCTCGTCCGTGTGCACCTCGATCAGCACGTGCTCCGTCTCGGCAAGCCGCCCGGCGGCGAAGCCGATGGCGCGCCGCAGCGGCAGCGTAAAGGGAATGCAGTCGACACGCTCGATCTTCACCGGCCCGTACCTCC
>NZ_DASYHS010000285.1:0-37359 GCF_035998295.1 Arenibaculum sp.
CGTGATCGAGACGACCGGACTTGCCGACCCGGCCCCCGTTCTCCACACGCTGATGACCGACCCGCTGATCGCCGCCCGGTTCCGGCTGGACGGGGTGGTCACGACGGTGGATGCCTGCAACGGCGACTGGCAGCTGGACTGTCAGCGCGAAAGCGTCAAGCAGGTGGCGGTCGCCGACCGCATCGTGTTGACCAAGACCGACGTCACAGAGCCCGCGCTGACCGCGCGCCTGCGGGAAAGACTCCACGCCCTGAACCCCGCCGCCCCCGTCGTGGAGGCGGTGCTGGGCGACGTCGACCCGTCACGGCTGTTCGATGCCGGACTGTACGACCCCGCGACCAAGAGCCCCGACGTCCGCCGCTGGCTCAAGGCCGAGGCCTACGCGGATGGCCATGGGCATCACGATCACGATCACGGCCACGGCCACGGCCACGATCATGACGTCAACCGTCATGACGACCGCATCCGGGCGTTCTGCATGGTGCTCGACGAACCGGTGTCCTGGGACGCCTTCGCCGGATGGATCGACACCCTGACGACGCTGCGCGGGCCCGACATCCTCCGGATCAAGGGTATCCTGCGGCTGCGCGAAACCGAGTTGCCGGTGGTCGTCCACGGCGTCCAGCACGTGTTCCACCCGCCGGTGCGATTGGAAGCCTGGCCCGACGAGGACCGGCGTTCGCGGATCGTCTTCATAACGCGCGACCTCGACCGTGCCACGGTCGAGGAGATGTTCCGCGCCCATCTCGGCGGCTGACAGAACGCAGACGGCGCCTCCGGGAGATCCCGGATGCGCCGCCGCCGCCGAAACGGGTTCGGACCTTACTCCGCGGAAGGACCGATCACGGTGGTGTCGGCTTCCCCGTACTCGTACTCCGGCGCGATCTCCAGATCGGCCTCGGTCATCGACGTGACCAGGTCCCCGCTCTCGGGCTGGACCTCGAGCTGGGCCCAGTCGATCGCGATCCTGCGCTCGCCGATGCCGAGGAACCCGCCGCGCGCGATGATCGCACGCTGGATTTCCCCGGTCTGCGGATCGACGACCAGATCCTCGATCTGGCCGATCTCCTCGCCGCCGGTCCCGATGACGTTGCGGCCGATCACGTCTTCGGCGGCGACCTGCCCGGCCGGCGCGCCGACGTCGGGCTGCGGGGCCTCCGGCGTGGGCAGGGCCGCCTGCTGTTCACCGACCACGGGCTCGACTTCGACCTCGGCCTCCGCTTCGGCCTCGGGAGCCGCAGCGGCTTCCGGAGCCGCGGCCTGGGCCTCGGCGCCGGTGGGAACGGTTTCACCGTCGCGCTCGAGGGTGATCTGCGGCTCGCCGGCCTGCTCGAACACGACCTCCGGTTCGGCCTGCTCGATCGTGACCTGCGGATCGCCGGGCTGCTGGAGCATGACCTGGGGCTGCGACTGCTGCAGCTGGACCTGCGGCTCGGCCTGCTGCACGCTGACCTGCGGTTCGGCCTGCTGCACCATCACCTCAGGCTCGGCCTGCTGGATCGTCACCTCGGGCTCGGGCTGCTGGACCGTCACCTGCGGCTGCGGCTGCTGGACCGTCACTTCGGGCTGCGGCTGCTGGACCGTCACCTCGGGCTGCGGCTGCTGGACCGTCACCTCGGGTGCCGCCTGCTGGACCGCGATCTCGGGCTGGGCCTGTTCCACCTGCACCTGCGGAGGCGCCTGCTCGACCACGATCTCGCCGTCCTGTTCGGCCTGCTGGGCGCCCTGCTGGCCACCCTGCTGGATCGACGCCGCTGCCGCCTGCTCGGGCACCACGACGACCCGCTCGACCGCGAGGACGAGCCCGTCGAGCGCCTGGTCCACCTCACGGTAGCCCTCGGCACCCTGGACCGACATCGCCTGCTCGGCAGCCTGGAACTGCTGCTCGATCTCCGCGGTCTGCTGCTGGTCCAGTCCGGCCTGGCCGAGCGCGTTGCGCATGGCGGCAAGCGCCTGCTCGAGTTCCTGGCGCGCCTGGTCGACCGCCGGCCCGGTCTCGCCCTGCTCGGAAAGCTGGACGTATTCCTGCCGGGTCTGCTGGAGCTGCCGATAGGCCTGCTGGAGTTCCTGCTGCCCAGCCTGGCCCGGCTGCTGCGCTTGCAGCCGCTGCGCCTGCTGCGGTTCGACCCGCAGGGTGGGCTGCTCCTGCTGCTGGGCGAAAACCGCCGGGGCAGCCAGGCCGCACAGGACGGCCGTCGTCACGAGGAGCTTGCTTCGCATCTGGCTCTCCCAATCGCTTGGTTCTAACGGCGGGGTCCCGTTCGGGGGAGCCGTCCGCCTCGTCGCCCGAAGCAACCGTAGCTGTGCCGCGAAGTTCCCAGTTCACTTTTCCCGACGGGGTAGATAGGCCCTCACGGCCGATCCGCCACCGCCACCGTCACCCCCTCCCGCGCGGCGAACACGCTGGACCAGGCGGCACGCGCCTGGGTTTCCATCCCGTCCATGAAGTCGTCGTCATGATCGGGGTCGTGGTGGAACAGTGCGAGCCGGCGCGCCCCCGCCAGCCGGCAGAGGCGCACGCCCTCGTTCCACGTCGAATGACCCCAACCGACGCGCTGGCGCCATTCGTCCTCGGTGTAGGTGGCATCGTAGATCACGAGGTCCGCGCCGGCGATCAGGTCCAGCACCCGGTCGTCGGCTTGTCCCGGAACGTGCTCGGTGTCCGTGACATAGGCGAGGGCTCGTCCTTCGTGCTCTATCCGGAATCCCGTGCTTCCATCGGGATGATGCAGGGGCGAGGTCCGGACGCGGATGCCGTCGCCAAGCTCGAGGGTGGACCCCAGGTCGAAATCCTCGAAAGCGAAGTCGGCCTCGAGATCGCGCAGGGGCACGGGGAACAGCGGCGGCTCCATCAGCCCGCCAAGCACCGTGCGCAGATCCGGCTTTCCGTCCCTGCGCGCGGCGTGGACATCGCAGGAGAAGCCGGGGGAGAACCCGGGCGCGAAGAAGGGAAAGCCGTTGACGTGGTCCAGGTGGAGATGGCTCAGCAGGATCGTCGCCCGCCGCGCGCCCGCGTCGACGAGGTGCTTGCCCAGAGGCCTTAGGCCGGTCCCGCCATCCAGTATGATCGTCCGGCCGGCCACCTCGACCTGCACGCAGCTCGTGTTGCCCCCATAGCGCATATGGTCCGGAAACGGGCAGGGGACGGTGCCGCGCACGCCCCAGAAGGTAACCTCGAATGGCATTAAGCTCGCCCGAACTCCGAGTGGTTGTACCCCTACTGTAGACAGTTGGTGACTTCGGTCCAGTGACACCAATCACTCCGGGCTTGTATGATCAGGAAAGCCGGTCGAGGATCGGTCCTCCTCGCGATCGCGCTTCCATGGCCAAGCTGATCCTCTTCAACAAGCCCTACGGCGTGCTGCCCCAGTTCACGGACGCGGAACTGGGCCGTCCGACGCTCGCCCGCTATATCGACGTGCCTGGAATCTATCCGGCCGGGCGGCTCGACCGGGACAGCGAAGGGCTGCTGGTACTCACGAACGACGGTCCGCTGCATGCGAGGATCGCGCATCCCCGCCACAAGCTGGCCAAGACCTATTGGGTGCAGGTCGAAGGAATTCCGCCTCGGGATGCCGTGCAGCGCCTCGAAGAGGGCATCGATCTGAAGGACGGGCCGACCCTGCCGGCACGCGCGCGGCTGATGGACGAACCCGAGGGGCTGTGGCCTCGCGATCCGCCGGTGCGCCATCGGGCGCTGATCCCGACCTCCTGGCTGGAGCTGACGCTCACGGAGGGCCGCAACCGGCAGGTACGTCGCATGACGGCGGCAGTGGGTTACCCGACTTTGCGCCTGATCCGCTGGGCGATCGGCCCCTGGTCGCTGGACGGTCTGGCACCCGGCCAGTGGCGGGAAGTTCCCGCCGTGCTCAGATCCGATACGCCAGCCGGACGGCGCCCCAGTGCCGGCCGAGCACGATGACCGGCGCCGAGACGTCCTTCATCATCGCGAACTGCCCACCGCCCATGTCGCGCCGATAGGTCTGCAGCAGGAAAGGTCGCGTGTTGCGTCCCGCCGCGAGGCCGACGCGGTCGTTGAAGATCCGGCGGTTGCGGCTGTTCGCAGCGTTCCAGGCAGGATCTCCGGTCCGCTGGGGCTGCGAGAAGCGTGCGTTGTGCGTAGGCAGGTAGCCGTTGCGGTCGACCGCCGCGCAGAACACGACCCGCTCGTCCAGGGCGGTGACCGGCTCCTGGATCGATGGCAGGACGGCGTCGGTCAGGCCCGTGAAGCGGGTCGTGACCTGTTGCGGCTCGGTGCCGGGAACCGGCACGTAGCGCTCGTCGAACAGGTCGTCCAGGGCGATCCTGCCCGTCTGCACCGCGTCCTCCAGCACGGCCGCCACGCGTGCGGCGGTTTCCCTTGCCGCGCGAATGAACGGGGTATCGACGGTCTCGATGTCCAGTTCGGCCGTCACGCCGATCAGCCGCTCGCTGATGCCGAGCAGATTGACCGCCCGGTCGCGCGCCGCGGCAAGGTCGCGGGCCGAGAGATCCACGTCCGCCGACATGCCGTCTATGCGCCCCTGAACCGAGCGGCAGCGCCCCCCGATGTCCGACGCCGCCTCATCGATGCCCGACGTCTCCCGGTCGACGTCGGCCATGGCCTTCCCCACGGTCTCGAAGATGGACCCCAAGGCGGCGGTACCCTCCGACACGACCCGGGCCGTGCCCATGCTGGCGGTGCTCTCCTCGATGAGCCTGCTCGCCTGTTCGTTGAGCTGGCGCAGCGTCGTGTCGATCTCCGCCGTCGCCTCCGCCGTCTTGCCGGCAAGCGCCTTCACCTCGCCTGCGACGACGGCGAAGCCCCTGCCCGCCTCCCCGGCCCGCGCAGCTTCGATGGTGGCGTTGAGCGCCAGCAGGTTCGTCTGCTTCGCGATCGCCGCGATCTCGCCTGCCACGCGGCCGATGCGCACCAGCGCCTCCCGGAGGCCGTTCAGCCCCCCTTCCATGCCGGTGACCCCCGCCACGAGCGCCTGGATGGCTTGGAGCGATCCGTCGAGCTGCGCTTTCGCGCCGTCCACGTCGCCACGCGCCCCCTGGGCCACGGCACGGGTGCTCTTCGCCGCCTGCGCGATGGACACGGCGCCCATGGCCATCTCCTTCGCGTCGAGCCTCAGAGCGCCGAAGATCTCGGCCTCGCGTGCCACCCGGGCGCTCACGTCCTCGATGCAACCCGCGACGTCGGCGATCTCTATGCCGAGTTTGCCGGCATCGCTGGCGACCGTGCCGATCAGATCGGTTCTGGTCCGAGTGTCAACACTCATGGGACATTCCTCGCACCTTCGTTATACAGCCGTCTCCCTTGGAGTAATAATATGCCGAAACAGCACTAACTACCACCCGGACGTCAGATATAGCGGACACCGGTGCAGAATACGCCGTTGCGACGACGGCGGAGGTTTGTGCCTCGGCTAGGTTCTTCCGCCGAGCCGGGCATCGAGGCGTTCGTCCTCGAGCCCGGCCGGTTCCTGATGCACGAGAACTTCCGCGTTCGGATAGGCTTCGAGCAGTATCCGCTCCACCTCGTCGGTGACGTCGTGGGCCTGGGCGAGCGTCAGATGACTGTCCAGTTCCAGGTGGAGTTCGATGAAGACGCTGGACCCGGCGTTGCGGGTGCGCAGATCGTGCATTCCCCGGGTCTGCCGATGCGCGAGAACGAGGTGCTTTATCTGCTCGCGATCGGTCTGGGGCAACTCCCGATCCATCAGGACGTCGAGTGATCCGCGGGCAATGCTCCAGGCGCCGCGCATCAGGAAGGCGGCGATCGCGAAGGCGAAAAGAGGGTCGAAGTAAACCCATCCCGTCGCGCCGGTGAGCAGAAGCGACGCGACGACGGCGAGGTTCATCAGCAGGTCGCCGCGGTAGTGCAGACTGTCCGCGTCGACCGCCAGCGACCCCGTTCGGCGCACGACGTGGCTCTGGAAGGCCACGAGCCCGAGCGTCAGGACCATCGCGAAGACCATGACTGCGATGCCGACCCAGCTTTCCTGGACCTGGGTGGGCCGGAAGAGGCGATTGATCGCCTCGTAGATCAGGAACACGCCCGAACCCGTTACGAAGGCGGCCTGGGCGAGGGCTGCGAGTGGCTCCGCCTTTCCGTGGCCGAATCGATGCCCTTTGTCCGGAGGGCGCAACGCCTGGCGCACCCCGAAGAGGATGACGACCGACCCCAGGAGATCCATGCTCGAGTCGATCAGCGACGCGAGCAAGCTCACGGACTCGGTCAGAAGATAGGCCGCGAACTTGGAGAGAATCAGGACGCACGCGACTGCGACGCTGGCATAGGTGGCTGTCCGGCGCAGCCGCGCATGATCGTCCCCGGTTCCCGCCTCCGATAGTCCGTACATGCGGCGTCGACTTTCCCTTGCTACGGGAAGAGGCGCTCGGTCCTCCAGCGGATCGTACCGCCCGCCTCGCCGTCGGGATGGTAGACGACGCGGTCGTGCAGGCGGAAAGGTCGGTCCTGCCAAAATTCGATCCGGCGCGGCAGGATACGGAATCCGGACCAATGCTCCGGACGCGGGATCGCCGAGATGCCGAATTTCGCGGTATATTCGGCAACCCTCTTTTCGAGTTCCCAGCGTCCTTCAAGCGGGCGCGATTGGCGTGACGCCCAGGCTCCGATCTGCGATCCACGCGGGCGCGACGCGAAATACTCGTCGGCTTCCCCGGGCGTCACCGCCTCGACCGCTCCTTCGACCCGTACCTGTCGGCGCAGGCTTTTCCAATGAAAACACAAGGCGGCG
Organism: Arenibaculum sp.; assembly: GCF_035998295.1. Lineage (NCBI taxonomy): Bacteria > Pseudomonadati > Pseudomonadota > Alphaproteobacteria > Rhodospirillales > Azospirillaceae > Arenibaculum > Arenibaculum sp. The sequence continues at coordinate 6,747 of NZ_DASYHS010000285.1, forward strand.
TTGGGATTGGCCTGGAGCTGGTCGCCCTTCCGGCTTTCGAGGTTGGTGTAGAACACGAAGCCGAGCGGATCGAAGCCTTTCAGCAGCACCATTCTGACGGAGGGAACGCCAGCCGCGTCCGCGGTCGCCAGCGCCATCGCCGTCGGATCGTTCGGTTCCGACCGCTGGGCTTCGGCGAGCCATTGGTCGAATAGCCCGTACGGATCAGTACCGAATGTGTCGTTCATCTGTGACATCTGTCATAGTTGGGTCGGAAACGCCGGTTACGCTACAATAGTCTGGAAACCCGCGCATGCCTCCCGGCATGTCGGGAAGAGCCCGTGCCGCCGGCGACGTCAAGGCGGCGGCACAACGATGCGAGGCACTGTCGAGAGATGCTACGGAAAACTTTGATCGCCGGCGTTGCTACCGTCTTCCTGGCGGGCTGCACCACGGGCATGGGTACCAAGGAAGGCTTCGGAACGGTGGGCGGCGCCGTCGCCGGCGGCTTGGCCGGTTCGGCCTTCGGCAGTGGCACCGGCCAGTTGGTCGCCGTCGGCGCGGGCACGCTGCTGGGCGCCTTTCTCGGCAGCGAAGTCGGCCGCTCCCTCGACCGGGCGGACCGGTTCCATGCCGACCAGGCGGCAAGCCGCGCCTATGCGGCTCCCGTCGGCGAGACGATCTCGTGGAGCAACCCGCAAAGCGGGAATTCGGGGGTCGTGACCACCACGCGTGAAGGACGAGCCAACTCGGGTGCCTATTGCCGCGAGTACCAGCAGACGATTACTGTTGGCGGGCGGACGGAACAGGCATTCGGCGTCGCTTGCCAGCAGCCGGATGGTTCTTGGAAGATCGTTAGCTGAGGCCGACGCGCAGGCGTCCCGCCGGTCCGGCTCCGCGCATGTCGCCGTCCAGCAGGGCGGCGGCATGCCCGCAGATCCGCGCATTCCCTCCCACCTATCAGCAGGACGCCTACGCTCGTGGCCAGTATGCGTGATCCCTACCAGGTACTCGGCCTGGGCCGTTCGGCCTCGGCCGACGACGTGAAGCAGGCATACCGGCGCCTCGCCAAACAATATCACCCCGATCTGAATCCCGGGCGGGGCGACATCGAGCAGCGGTTCAAGGAGGTATCGGCCGCCTACAACCTGCTGTCCGATCCCGAGAAGCGGGCTCGCTTCGACCGCGGCGAGATCGACGCGACCGGGAATGAGTCGCCGTCCGGCGGGTTTCATCGCTCCCGCTCCGGCCGGACCCGCACCGAAGGCTTCTCCGGCTTCGATGCCGACGACCTCTTCAGCGACCTGTTCGGCTCGCGCCGGCGTCAGGCCGATTCAGCCAATCCCGGCGCCTCGCGTGGTTTCGGAGGGCGCGGATCGGATATCGCATATTCCGTCACCGTCTCCTTCACCGAAGCCGCCCTCGGGACGAAACGGCGCATTTCACTGTCGACCGGCAAGAGCCTCGACGTTGCGATCCCGCCAGGTACCGAGGACCAGCAGAAGCTGCGGCTGAAAGGACAAGGGGTTGGTGGCGCCGGGGACGCCATCGTCGAGGTTCACGTCGAACCGCATCCGTTCTTCGTGCGCAAGGAATTCGATATCCATCTCGATGCGCCGGTGAGCCTGCCCGAGGCAGTCCTCGGTGCAACGATCAGGATCCCGACCCTCGAGGGGCACGTGGCGGTCAAGGTGCCTGCCGGAAGCAACACCGGAAGCGTGCTTCGCCTCAAGGGCAAAGGAATCCTGGACGCCAAGCGGCGGGTCCATGGCGATCAGTACGTGAAGCTGAAAGTCGTGCTGCCCGACCCGCCCGATCCGGAACTTACGAATTTTCTCGAAAGATGGGCACGTGACCGGAGCTACGACGTCCGCAGCAAGGCTGGGTTCGTCTGACACGTCCCGGCACCTCACCCATTTTCGAATCCGCCGCGGCCGCTCCCGTTAACTTGTGATTAACCATAATCGATGCCTCATCAGGTGGGGCGGCCAGCGCGTGCCGGGCCCGTCCACGGCAAGACGCCGCCGGAGATCCTGAAGAGGACCGAAACCGTGAAACGCATCCTTCTCGGCGCTACTCTGCCCTTCCTCGCTTTCGTCGCTCCGTTCGGCGCCGGTGCGACCTCTCCGTCCGCTACGGAGACGCCGGCCGCGGGGGCGGTCACTTCCGCGGCGGCCGGGCAGCGCGCCGCCGCCGACCCGATCGACGCGGAAGCCATGAACCTGCTGCAGCAGGTCCTCGACCGCGTACGCAGCCAGTATGTCGACACCGTTCCCGACGAGAAGATCATCGAGGCTGCGGTGAAGGGGATCCTGACGTCTCTCGACCCGCACTCCTCGTATCTCGACACCAGCAGCTATGCCGATATCCGGGTCCAGACCAGCGGCGAGTTCGGCGGCCTCGGGATCGAAATCACGGTCGAGGACGGGCTCGTGAAGGTCGTCTCCCCCATCGACGACACGCCCGCGTCGCGCGCGGGCATCAAGCCCGGCGACTTGATCGTCAAGATCGGCGACGAGGCCGTTCAAGGCATGACGATCAAGGATGCGGTCGAGCGGATGCGCGGCCCCGTCGGCACCCCCGTCACCATTTCGGTCAGGCGCGGCGAAGACGAGCCGTTTCCGCTTACCCTCGAACGTGCCGTCGTACGCAGCCAGGCGGTGAAGTACGAGACCGAGGGGAATGTCGGCTACATCCGGATCACCAGCTTCACCGAGCAGACGCAATCCGGCCTGGAGAAGGCACTGGCGGAAATCGAGCGGAAGCTGGACGGGCGCGTCGCCGGGTATGTCGTCGACCTGCGCAACAATCCCGGCGGGCTGCTGATGCAAGCGGTTTCCGTCGCGGACAGCTTCCTGGATTCCGGGACCATCGTATCGACCCGGGGCCGCGGCGACGTCGAGACGCAGCGTTTCGAGGCGGCGCCCGGCGACCTCACTGGCGGCCGGCCGGTGATCGTGCTGGTCAACGGTGGCTCGGCCTCCGCTTCGGAGATCGTGGCAGGCGCGCTTCAAGACCACGGCCGCGCGGTACTGCTCGGCACGCAGTCCTTCGGCAAGGGATCGGTCCAGACGATCATGCCGCTCATCAGCGGCAAGCATGCCGTGAAGATGACGACCGCGCGGTATTACACGCCGTCGGGACGATCGATCCAGGCGGTCGGCATCACGCCCGACATTTCCGTCGAACAGGCGAAGTTGGAGCCTGTCGAACAGACGGCAGCCCGCCGCGAGGCCGACCTGCCCGGCGCCCTCGGAGGCAAGAACGGCGAGCGCGCAGCCGACCACGCGGCCGAGCACCCGGCCGACGGACCTGAAACGGCTGCGACCGCGGTCGCAGCTACGGAAAAGCCTTTCGACTACCAGCGGGCTCGTGCGGTCGACCTGCTGACCGGCATGGCTGCGTTCCGCCAGCCCGTCATGCAAACCACCCCACAGTTCGTGGAACAGAAGCTGACGGAGCCAACCGGCTCCTGAACGCGCAAGGTCGACAGATGGCGCGCTCCTCCACTCAGGGGCGCGCCACCTGTGCTTCCGGCCTGACCTCCCGGACGCGCTCCTCCAGCAATCTCTTGACGGGAATGCAGAGCAGATCCTGGGAGGAACGCTCCGCGGCACTCAGCAACCCTTCGCACCTGGCTTGCCAAGGCTCATCGAGGCTTCCGATCCCGCGGATGTTTCCCCGCATGCCGATATGGAGCGCCTTCAGCAGGTCGTAGAGCGTCGCCTCTCCGAGGTCGCGGGTCGCGACCCACGCGCCGCCACCGCTCATACGGGCAACCCAATGAGCGTGGCGCAACTGCTCCAGCATACCATCTATCACGGCGGCCCCGACGGGGATGCGGCCGACCAGGGTGCGTCTGCGCATCCCGACACCGAGCCGCGCCGCGGCCTGGAGTTCTTTCAGCACCGCGAGCGCCACCACGACCCGCTGGGCAGGCAGCAGCCCCTCCGGCCCGATATTGCTGATCAGCCCCGCCCGCCATTCCGGGAGGGCAGCCGCGACCTCCGCGCCGATCAACACGGTGGACCATGCGATATACAGCCAAAGCAGAAAGATCGGGACCACGGACAGGGCGCCGTAGATCGTCTGATATGTAGGGAACGCCGTCACGTACCAGCCGAACGCCGCCTTGGAAAGCTCGAGCAGTATGGCGGCCGACACGGCGCCCACCAGCGCGTCCTGCCACCGCACCTCCCTGTTGGGGATCATCAGGTAGATCAGGAAGAAGCCCACGAGCTCGATCGCGCCGGGGAGCAGCACTCCCCAACCCAGCCACGGGACATTGGCGACCTGATCGAGACGCAGGCTGGCAAACAACGAACTCGACAGACTGAGCGCGGCGCCAAAGAGGAGCGGGGTCATTGTCAGCAACGCCCAGAAGGCGAGAATCCGGATCACCAGCGGGCGAGGTTCGCTGATCCTCCAGATGGCGCTGAACGAACTTTCGATGGTCCAGAACAGCAGAACCGAGGTGACCGCCAGGCCGACAATGCCGAAGCCGGTCAGGCGCCCCGCATTCGCGGCGAACTGGTTCAGGTTGTCGATCAACGCCTCGCCCACTTCCGGAACGAAACTGGCGATCAGAATCCGCTGGGCCTCCCCCAGGAGTGTCTCGTAGGCGGGAAAAGCCTGGAATATCGTGAAGAAGATCGTCATCAGCGGCACCAGCGCGAGCAGCGAGGTGTAGGTCAGCGCCGACGCCGTGGTCAGACACTCGTCCCGAATGAAGCGTCGCGACAGGAACTGCGTAAAGCTCGCGACCTTTCGCGGCTTTCCCCGGAACTCCCTGAGGAGCCCCGGCAGCTTGGTCAGCCCTATCTGCATTCAGTCCGTCCCAAGGCAAGGCCGCGTTTGACCGGGAGGGGCATTCGTGTACGATGCGCCCCGGATTCTTCCGGCATTCAGAATATCCGAGAGGCTTCGATGACCAGCACCTCTTCGCTCATGGCGGGCAAGCGCGGCCTGATCATGGGCGTGGCGAACGATCGCTCGATCGCCTGGGGGATCGCCAGTACCCTTGCCGCACATGGCGCGGAACTCGCATTCACCTACCAGGGTGATGCTCTGCTCAAGCGGGTCAAGCCGCTCGCCGAATCCGTGAACTCCCGGATTCTCATACCCTGCGACGTATCGGACGACTCCAGCATCGACGAGGCTTTTCGGACAGTTGAGGGGATTTGGGGCGGGATTGATTTCCTGGTTCATGCGATCGCCTTCTCGGACAAGGCCGAACTGGATGGCAAGTATCTCAACACGACACGGGCGAACTTCGCCCGCACGATGGACATCTCCTGCTACTCCTTCACTGCCTGTGCGCGTCGGGCGGCATCGCTGATGAAGAGCGGGGGAAGCATGATCACGCTGAGCTACTACGGTGCCGAGCGCGTGATCCCCCATTACAACGTGATGGGTGTCGCGAAGGCGGCGCTCGAGGCCAGCGTCCGCTATCTCGCGACCGACCTTGGTCAGGAAGGCATCCGCGTCAACGCGATCTCGGCGGGTCCGATCAAGACGCTTGCGGCCAGCGGCATCGGGGATTTCCGTTACATTCTCAAGTGGAACGAGTTCAACGCGCCGCTCCGCAGGAATGTTTCGATCCAGGAGGTCGGCGGCTCCGCCCTGTATCTGCTGAGCGACCTCGGCAGCGGCGTTACCGGCGAAGTCCATCATGTGGATGCGGGTTACCATACGGTCGGCATGATGTCGGTCGAGGGGGCTCCTGACAATGCACAACTCCTCCAGAACATGGTCCAGAGCACTGTGAGCGTGGACAAGGCCTGAAGCCATGGCCGGGAACAGCTTCGGCACCCTCTTCCGCTTCACGACCTGGGGCGAGAGCCACGGTCCCGCAATCGGCGTCGTCGTGGACGGCATGCCGCCGAGGCTCCCGCTCGAACAGGCGTATGTCCAGCATTTCCTGGACCGCCGGCGCCCGGGCCAGTCGCGCTTCACGACCCAGCGCCGCGAGCCGGACACGGTCCGCATCCTGTCGGGCGTGTTCGAGGGCATGACGACCGGCACGCCCGTGATGATGATGATCGAGAACGAGGACCAGCGCTCGAAGGACTACGGCGAGATCGCGACCAAGTTCCGGCCAGGGCACGCCGATTACACCTATTGGGCGAAGTACGGCGTCCGTGACCATCGGGGCGGAGGACGCTCCTCGGCCCGCGAGACGGCAAGCCGGGTTGCGGCGGGCGCTCTCGCCCGGCGGGTGCTCGGGCCCGGGATCGTGATAAGGGGCGCCCTCATCCAGGTCGGGCCGCTCCGGATCGACAGAAACCGCTGGGACTGGGACGAAGTCGACCGCAATCCCTTCTTCTGCCCGGATGCGGAGACGGCGGCATGCTGGGCCGATCATCTCGACGGCGTCCGCAAGGCGGGCTCCAGTGCCGGGGCCATCGTCGAGGTGGTGGCGAGCGGCCTGCCGGCCGGCCTGGGCGATCCGATCTACGACAAGCTCGATGGCGATTTGGCGCGGGCGATGATGACGATCAACGCGGTAAAAGGTGTCGAGATCGGCGACGGCTTTGCCGCTGCGGAGCTGTCGGGCGAGGAGAACGCCGACGAAATGAACATGGGCAACGACGGCCGGATGCGGTTCCTGTCGAACCATGCCGGCGGCATCCTGGGCGGCATTTCGACCGGCCAGGACATCGTGGTCCGTTTCGCGGTAAAGCCCACGAGTTCGATCCTTACGCCCAGGAGGACGATCGATCTGGAAGGCAACGCCACCGAGATCGTAACCAAGGGCCGCCACGACCCCTGTGTCGGCATCCGCGCCGTCCCCGTTGGTGAAGCCATGATGGCCTGCGTACTCGCGGACCACCTGATGCGGCATCGGGCACTCGACGCCGGCGTCCCGCCGCCCGCCTTCCAGCCGGGCTGACGGCCAGGACGGACGATCAGTCCAGGTCGAAAAAGGGCACGTCGATCGCCACGCCGGGGATCAGGGCGTCGCCCGCGGCCGCAATACCCGCAAGCGCCACCAAGGCGGCGACCGCGCTCAACGCGCACAACCCGAAGCCCGCCACCAGGACGGCACCGTCCCGCTCGACCAAGCCGAGCGACAGGGCAACCAGCGCGAAAGCCGGGAACCAGCCCAGCAGCGGAACCGGCAGGATCAGCACGAAGCATAGGAATATGCACAGCGCGCCGATCAAACGCTCGACCGGCCCCGAAGAAAGGATCGCGCCCCGGGGCCTTACCCAACGTTCGGTGCGACGCAGCCGCGGGATCATCCGGTCGAGGACCTGGGCCACCAGCGCCCGGTCGGCACTTAGCCGTAGAAGCCATCCCGGCAGCCACAGCGTCCGACGGCCCAGCATCATCTGGGATGCGATCAGCACCATGGGCACGCCGAGGATCGTTGCCGCCCCCCACGGCAGCGGAAGGATGTTCGGGAGCGACAGGATCAGCATGAAGCCGCCGAAGGCCCGGTCGCGCAGCACCACGACGAAGTCTCCGAGCGTGACGCGCCGCTCCGGAAGCGAGTGGCGGAACTCCGCAAGCAGGTCGGTCACCCGCGGCGACATCCGGGGTTCTGCGACTGTTTCGGAGGTCATGGGTTCTGTCTATCGCAGCGATTCGGGCGGCGCCAATGTAATCGCTTCCAAATTGATTCACCATGGGCGCCCGAGACGGCCGATCGCCGGCAAGTAACATGCATTTTAGGTTCTTTTTCGAAACGGTCCGGGCGTGTTATGGTCGTGTCGCAGGCTGAGGTCATCAATCACGCAAAAGAGAGCATCTTCCTCCATGATCCGTCCGCTGCCGCCGGCCCTGTCGCGACTCCCCGGCGGGACCCGCTGACGGATGTTCGATGCTCCGGCGGCCAGCACGGTGTTCACGGCTCGTTGCGAAGCTGCCGGCCACGTCACCATCTCCCTCAAACCGGTGGATACGCCGGAAGGCCTCACCCACGCCATCGAGGAATTGGCGAACCACTGCTTGCGGACCGGGTACCCGGTCGACGAGGAGTTGGAGTTCGAAGGCTGCGAGGGAAAACCCTGGCGCTGGCGCATCGTTCTTTTGCCCGATCCCGATCACCCCCGCAGCCGCGCACTCGGGACCCTGCGTCGCGCCGACGGCGGCGGCAACGATGCCGCGCAGATGCCGGCGCAGCTCCAAGAGGCGCGCGACCTTCTCCGCCTGGTTCTCGATGCGACGAGGGACGGAATCATCGACTGGGACCTCGATGGCAGGAGAGTCTGGTTCTCGCCGCGTTGGAAAGCCCTTCTCGGCTACCAGGACCACGAATTGCCCAACGATGTCTCGACATGGAAACGGCTCGTACTGCCCGAGGACCAAGCACTCGGCATTCGTCTGGTACGCGACCTGTTCACGGACAGCCGCAGCCGCGATCCGGGGCTGACGGTCCGACTGAGACACAAGGACGGGTCCATCCGACACATGCTGGTGCGGGCCACCTCCGTCCAGGATGCGGCCGGCAAGCCGATGCGGATGATCGGGGCCTACACCGACGTCACGCAGATCATGGAAGCGCAACGTGCGCTGCTCGAGGCCAAGGAGGAGGCTGAACGAGCGAGCAAGGCCAAGTCCGTGTTTCTCGCGCTGATGAGCCACGAGCTGAGGACTCCGCTGAATGCGATCATCGGTTTCTCGGGGTTGATCGCCGACGAGGCATTCGGCTCCTTGAGCGACCCCCAATACTTGGACTGTGCGCGCGACATTCTCGCCGGCGGCCGGCAACTTCTCGCAGTCATCAACGATATCCTCGACCTTGCCCGGCTCGAAGCCGATGGCACGGAACTCGACCTGCGCCCGACAGCACCGGACACCATCCTTTGCGATGCGGTCCTGGCCCACGAAGCCGCCGCAGCCGCCGCCGGTCTCGAACTGCGTGTCGAGTCCGAACCCGGCCTGCCGCTCCTGCTGGCCGACCGGTCGATGATGGCTCGGGCCGTTGCCAGCCTCGTGTCGAATGCCGTCAAGTTCACGCCGGGCTCCGGCCGGGTGGTGGTGTCTGCCCGCAGGGCCGAAGGCGGTGCGGTGGCGCTGTCGGTCCAGGATACCGGCATCGGCATGGACCCGAGCGACGTGCCGCTGGCGCTGGAGCCCTTCAGCCAACTCGAAAACCTGTTCGTGCGCCAGCGGGACGGCGTCGGCCTGGGACTGCCGGCAGCCCGCCGGATCGCCGAACTGCACGGGGCGGCCTTCTCGATCGAGACGCTGCCCGGCTCGGGGACGACCGTCGTCATCGGCTTTCCTCCCGGACGGACGACGCAAGCATCTTGAACGCCGCAGCACTTCAATTCCCTCCGCCCGCGCTCTAGGCTGGACGCCGGCCCGATCGAGGAGGAAGAGATGCCCCAGCCCGGCAAGGTGATGTCGCTGCCCGTTCCGGCGGAAGAGACGCTCGACGACGACATCCACGCCTATTTCGACAAATGCCGCGACAAACTCGGCATGGTGCCCAATGTACTCCGGGCCTACAGCCTGCGCCCGGCGAAATTCCGGACGTTCACCCGGCTCTACAACGAGTTGATGCTCGGCGACAGCGGGCTGAGCAAGCTCGAACGCGAGATGATCGCTGTCGTCGTATCCTCGGCCAACCGGTGCTACTACTGCCTCGTCGCCCACGGCCAGGCCGTACGGCACCTCTCCGGCGACCCGCAACTCGGTGAAATGCTGGCCATCAACTACCGCGTGGCGGAACTGGAGCCGCGCCCGCGCGCCATGCTCGACTTCGCCTGGAAGCTGACGACGAGCCCTCATCTCATCGAGGAAGCCGATCGGGACGCCCTGCGTGCGGCCGGTCTCACGGAAGAAGAAGTCTTCGATGTCGCGGACACCGCGGCCTTCTTCAACATGTCGAACCGCATGGCCGCGGCAGTTGATATGATCCCCAACCCCGAGTACCACGGCATGGACCGTTAGGTTCATCATCTCCGGTCCGGAGTTCCCATGGTCCGCTTCCTCGTCCGCCTGTTCGCCGCGATCGGGCTGCTCGCCCTGGTTCTTGTCGTCGGGGGCTCGATCGCCGCGTGGCGCTTCATGACGGCCGAGGAGCCAACCCCCGAACGCATCGTGATCGAGTTCGATTTCGATCGCGCCCTGATCGAGTATGTTCCGCGCGACCCCGTTGCCGAACTCCTGTTCGGCCGGCAGCCGGCACTGCGCGACCTCGTCGACGCGCTGGATCGTGCCCGCATGGATCCTCGCGTCCATGGCATGGTCGCGCGGTTCGGGGGGGACCGGTTCGGCTTGGCCGAAGCGCAGGAACTGCGCGCCGCGGTCGAGCGGTTTCGAGACAGCGGCCGCTTCGCTCTCGCCTTCGCCGACAGTTTCGGTGAGTTCGGGCCGGCGAACGTCGCCTACTATCTGGCCTCCGGGTTCGATGAGATCTGGATGCAGCCGGTCGGCATGCTCGGGTTGACGGGCATCTCGGCTGAAGTCCCCTTCGCACGTGAAGCGCTCGACAAGCTGGAGATCGATCCGGAAATCGCACAGCGCGAGGAATACAAGACCTTCGCCAACCTGTTCACCGAGACCGGCTTCACTCCCGCCCATAGGGAGATGACCGAGAGCCTCGTCAACGAGCTGTCCGACCAGCTCGTCGGCGGAGTTGCGCGCGGGCGGAACCTGACGCCCGAAGCGGTGACGGCCGCGATCGACCGGGCACCTCTGCTCGACCGCGAGGCGGTGGAGGCGAAGTTCGTCGACCGGCTCGGCTATGCCGACGAGATCCGCGAGGCGGCGCTCGCGCGAGCCGGTGCCGGCGCCGGCTACATGGACGCCCTCGACTACCTCGACGCGGCCGGCCGGCCCAATGTGGACGGGCCGAAAGTGGCATTGATCTTCGGCGTCGGCGGGATAGAGCGCGGCGAAAGCGGAGTCTCTCCGCTGCTGGGCCAACCCTCCATGGGCGCCCAGACCATCGTCCACGCCTTCGACGAGGCGATCGACGACCCGGCGGTGCGCGCGATCCTGTTCCGCATCGACAGCCCCGGTGGTTCGGCGGTCGGATCGGAATCGATACGCCGGGCCGTGCATCGAGCCCGGCTCGCCGGCAAGCCCGTCGTCGTGTCCATGGGCGCCTCCGCCGCCTCGGGCGGGTACTGGATAGCCATGGGGGCCGACCGGATCCTCGCCCAGCCGGGCACGCTGACCGGTTCGATCGGCGTGGTCGCCGGGAAGATGGTGACCGACGGTCTGTGGCAGGAACTGGGGATAAGCTGGGAAAGCGTCGCGCGCGGGCGCCATGCGACGATGTGGTCGGCGCTCACGGTCTTCAGCGAAGAAGAGCGCGAGCGCCTGGCGGCCATGCTCGACGACCTGTACGGCGCCTTCACCGCGAGAGTGGCCGAGGGACGCGACCTCCCCGTCCCCGCCGTGCGCGACATCGCCAAGGGGCGCGTCTGGACCGGCAGCCAGGCGCACGCGCTCGGCCTCGTGGACGAGCTCGGTGGCCTGGAAGAGGCGCTTGCTTCCACCCGCGGCCTCATGGGCCTGGAGCCCGGCGCACCGGTCCGCATCGACACCTATCCGCGCCCGGCCGACCGTTTCGAGCGTCTGCTGGCGATCGCGACCGGCAGCCGGGTTGGCGAAACGGCCCTTGCGACCAGGCTGCGCTCCCTGACGGGGCACCTGGAGCCGATGCTGCGCATCATGGCGGCCGGCCACGTGCTGACCGCTCCCGACGTGCGGATCGGGACCCGCTAAGCCGGCGGGTCCCGATCCGTCACGCCATCCGTTCGGCGGCGATCAGGAACTCCTTGTTGCCCTCGGGCCCGAGGATCGGACTGTCGGTCAGTCCGAGCACGCGCCAGCCCGGCTGGCCCTCGATCCACGCCGACACGGCGTCGCATACCTCGCGGTGCAACTCCGGGTCGCGCACCACCCCTCCTTTGCCGACGCGCCCCTTGCCTACCTCGAACTGGGGTTTGACCAGGGCCACCAGCCGCGCGCCTGGCCGCGTCAGCGCCAGCGGCGCCGCCAGAACGACCGGCAGGCCGATGAAGCTCGCGTCGCAGACCACGAGGTCCATGGGCTCGGACACCTGCGTCGCCGTCAGGTGTCGCGCGTTGGTCTTCTCCAGGACGACGACGCGCGCGTCCTGACGCAGCTTCCAGGCCAGCTGCCCATGCCCCACATCCACCGCGTAGACCCGCGCCGCACCCCGCGCGAGCAGCACGTCGGTGAAGCCGCCAGTCGACGCACCGACGTCCAGGCAGACGAGGCCGGTCGGGTCGATGCCGAAATGATCGAGCCCCTTGACCAGCTTCAAGCCGCCGCGGGAGACCCAGGGATGATCCTGTCCCTTGACGGCAAGCGGCGCCGAAGCGGAAAGGAGCTGACCCGCCTTCTCCACCCTCCGCGTGTCCGACAGCACCAGGCCCGCAAGGATCAGCGCCTGCGCCTTCGCGCGGCTCTCCGCGAGGCCCCGCTCGACGAGGAGGACGTCAGCACGTTCCCGCTTGGCGGTCCCCGAACCGGCCATTTCCCATCCTTCCCGCCCGGAATCGCCTCCAGGCTCGTTCAACCATGACAATCCGGCCAGTCCCGCTGTTAGCGAAAACATGACCGTCTACTTTACCAGCGATACGCATTTCGGGCACGGCTGGGCGCTTCGCTTCCGTTCCCGTCCCTTCGCCTCGGTCGACGAGATGGATGCGGCGATGATCGAGCGCTGGAACGCCGTCGTCGGCCCGGGCGACGAAGTCTGGCATCTCGGCGACTTCTGCATCCATCGCGACGCCCGCAGGGCCGGCGAGGTCCTGGCGGTGCTGAACGGCCGCAAGCACCTCGTCGTCGGCAACAACGACGGGCCGGAAACGACGATTCTCCCCGGCTGGCTGAGTGTCGAATCCTATGTGGAGCTCGAACTCGACGGCACGCGGCTCATAATCTGCCACTATCCGTTCCGGACCTGGAACGGTATCGGCAGGGGCGCCCTGAACCTGCACGGGCACAGTCACGGCCGCCTCAAGCCGATCACCCGCCAAGTGGACGTCGGCGTCGACGTCTGGGACTACCGGCCGATCACCCTCGACGAGATCCGGGCCGGGCTCGCCAGACGCGCGAGGCGCGTCGGTGCGGAACCCCTGCCCGACGACGAAATTCCCGAAGAAGCTTAGATCCCTGCGATCAGGCCCGCGCGCCTCCCTTGACAGCCGTCTCGACCCCGAGCGCGGTGAGTGCCGCCGCCACGATATGCCGCGCGGTCAGGCCGGCGTCCTCATACTGGCGGACCGGCGAGTCGTGCTCGATGAAGCGGTCGGGAAGCACCAGCGGCCGGATCTTGACGCCGCCGTCGAGCAGCCCGGCATGGGCGAGGTAGTGCAGGACGAAGCTCCCGAACCCGCCGACGGACCCTTCCTCGATCGTGATCAGCACCTCGTGGTCGAGGGCCAGCCGCCGCACCAGATCCTCGTCGAGCGGCTTGGCGAACCGGGCATCGGCCACCGTGGTCGACAGGCCCCGGGCGGCAAGCTCCTCGCCGGCCGACAGGCATTCCTGAAGCCGGGCGCCGAAGCTCAGCAGCGCCACTTTCGTCCCCTCGCGCAGTACGCGGCCCTTGCCGATCGGCAGGACCTTTCCACGCTCTGGCAGGTCGACGCCCGTACCCTCGCCGCGCGGGTACCGCACCGCCGACGGCCGGTCGTCGATGTCCGCCGCGGTCGCGACCATATGGACGAGTTCCGCCTCGTCGGCCGCCGCCATCATCACCATGCCCGGCAGACAGCCGAGATAGGCCACGTCGAACATGCCCGCATGGGTGGCGCCGTCGGCCCCCACCAGTCCGGCCCGGTCGATCGCGAAGCGTACCGGCAGCGACTGGATCGCGACGTCGTGCACGACCTGGTCGTAGGCGCGCTGCAGGAAGGTCGAGTAGATCGCCGCGAAGGGCTTCAACCCTTCGGCGGCGAGACCGGCGGCGAAGGTGACGGCATGCTGCTCGGCGATGCCGACGTCGAAGAAGCGCGCCGGAAAACGGTCGGCGAACAGGTCCAGCCCCGTCCCCGAGGGCATCGCCGCCGTGATCGCGACGATGCGGGGGTCGTCCTCCGCCTCCCGGACCAGGCTGTCGGCGAAGACGCGGGTATAGGAAGGCGCGTTCGCCTTCGACTTCGCCTGGGCGCCGGTCACGACGTCGAACCGGGTGACGGCGTGCAGCTTGTCGGCCGAGGCTTCGGCGGGCGGATAGCCCTTGCCCTTGCGGGTCACGACGTGGACCAGCACCGGACCCGGATCATCCATGTCGCGCAGGTTCTGCAGCACCGGGAGCAGGTGATCGAGGTTGTGGCCGTCGATCGGCCCGACGTAGTAGAAGCCGAGCTCCTCGAACAAGGTGCCGCCGGTCACGAGGCCGCGCGCGTATTCCTCCGCCCGGCGCGCCGCCTGCTTGAGAGGGCGCGGGAAGTGCTCGGCGATGTCCTTCGCGAAGTGGCGCAGGCTGAGATACTGCTTGGACGAGATGAGGCGCGACAGGTAGGCGCTCATCGCGCCGACGGGCGGCGCGATCGACATGTCGTTGTCGTTGAGGATCACGAACAGCCGCGAGTCCATCGACCCGGCGTTGTTCATGGCCTCGTAGGCCATGCCGGCGCTCATGGCGCCGTCGCCGATCACGCAGACGACGTTGCGCCGGATCCCGTCCAGCTCGCTGGCCACGGCCATGCCCAGCCCCGCCGAGATCGAGGTAGAGCTGTGGGCCGCCCCGAACGGGTCGTACTCGCTCTCCGAGCGGCGGGTGAAGCCGGACAGGCCCTCCCCCTGGCGCAGCGTCCTGATGCGGTCGCGGCGCCCGGTGACGATCTTGTGCGGATAGGCTTGGTGCCCGACATCCCAGATCAGGCGGTCATGCGGCGTGTCGAACACGTAGTGCAACGCCACCGTCAACTCGACCACGCCGAGGCCGGCGCCGAGATGCCCTCCCGTCACCGACACGGCATCGATCGTTTCGGTCCGGAGCTCGTCCGCGAACTGCCGGAGCTGGTCCGGCTTCAGCCGCCTGATGTCCGCTGGGAGCTGGACGCTGTCGAGCAGGGGAGTTCTGGTGGCTTCGGTCAATACGACCTCCCGGTTGGTCAGGCGCGCCGTTCTACGACGAATGCGGCGACGGCCTTCAGCATGTCGGCCCGATCCTCGAAGATGTCCAGATGCGATGCCGCCTGTGCGGCCAGCAGACGCGCCTGGGAGCGGGCACGATCGACACCCAGGATCGAGACGAAGGTGGCCTTGCCGGCGTCGGCGCCGGCCGGCTTGCCCGTGACGCTCGGATCGCCCTCCGTGTCCAGGAGGTCGTCCGCGATCTGGAACGCGAGCCCCAGGTCGTGCGCGAACTTGTGCAGGGCGCTGCGTTGCGGCGGCGACGCCCGGCCGAGGATCGCCCCCGCCTCGCAGGAGAAGGCGATCATCTCTCCGGTCTTCAGGCGCTGCAACCGGGTCGTCTCGCCTATGTCGAAAGTCTGCTTCTCGGCGATCAGGTCGAGCATCTGGCCGCCGACCATGCCGTGCGGCCCGGCCGCCCGCGCGAGCGCGGCCACCAACTGGCAGCGGATGCCCGGGTCCTCGTGGGTGCGGGGATCGGACAGGACCTCGAACGCATAGGTCAGCAGCCCGTCTCCGGCGAGGATCGCCGTCGCCTCGTCGAAATGCCTGTGCACGGTCGGACGGCCCCGGCGCAGGTCGCTGTCGTCCATGGCCGGCAGGTCGTCGTGGATGAGCGAGTAGCAGTGCACGAACTCGATCGCGACCGCCGTGCGTATCGCGCTGTCCGTCGATACGCCGAACAGCCCGGCGCTCTGCAGCACCAGGAACGGGCGCAGCCGTTTCCCCCCGCCGAGACAGGAATAGCGCATCGCCTCGTGGAGCTGGGCCTCCGCGAGGTCCACGCGCGGCAGCAGCAGGCCGATCTCCTGCTCGACGAGCTCGGCGGTGCTGGCGAGCGCCGCCTCCAGCGACGGGGTCACCGCTCGATCCGCGCCGGTTCGAGGCCGAGCGCACCATCGGCGGCGACGGTAATCCGTTCCACCTTGGCCTGGGCTTCGCGAAGCTTCGCCTCGCAATGCCGCTTGAGCGCCGTGCCGCGTTCGTAGGAGGAGATCGCCTCGTCGAGCTTCGCCCTGCCCTCCTCGAGCTGGCGCACGATCCGTTCGAGCTCCGCAAGCGCGTCCTCGAAGCTCATCGCCGCGATGTCGGGTGGAATAGCAGAATCGACCATATCAATCCCATAACGAGAAGGCCGGGCGACTTTAGGGCGATGGCCGAGCCTCCGCAAGCGCCCCGCAGGGGCCGACCGCCGCATCCCCCGGACGCCCATGCTTCCGGAGCACCCCGATCGGCATCACGATATCATCAGCTCCCGCACATGCGCCGCGACCGAGGAAGCGAGCGCACGCAGATCGTAGCCTCCTTCGAGCGAGGACACGACCCGGCCCCCGCACCGCTCGCGCGCGACCTCTGCGAGCTTGCGCGTGATCCAGGTGAAATCGTCATCGACCAGGTGCAGTCCCGCGAGCGGGTCGCGCGTGTGGCCGTCAAACCCAGCCGAGATCATGACGAGGTCCGGAGCGAAGCCCTGCACCGCGGGGAGCACGCGCGCCGTTACCGCGTGCCGGAACTCCGGGCTGGCCGACGCGTCCGGGAGCGCCACGTTGAGGATGTTGCCGTGCCGGCCGTGCTCGTCCGCGCGCCCGGTGCCGGGATAGAGGGGATACTGGTGGATCGAGACGTAGAGGACGTCGCGGTCCTCCTCGAAGATGTCCTGCGTGCCGTTGCCGTGATGGACGTCGAAGTCGATGATCGCGACCCGCGCCAGGCCGTGCGCGGCGCGGGCATGGGCAGCGCCGACGGCGACGTTGTTGAAGAGGCAGAAGCCCATCGAACGCGCGCGCTCGGCATGGTGGCCGGGTGGGCGGACGGCGCAGAACGCGTTGCGGACCTCACCCGTGCAGACGGCGTCGACCGCCGCGCACACGGCGCCCGCCGCGCGCAGGGCGGCTTCACCCGAAGCCGGGCAGACCACCGTGTCGCCGTCGATGCTGAAATGGCCGGATGCCGGCATCGCCGCCAGCATCCGCTCGACGAAGGACCGCGGGTGGACGCGCGCGAGCTGCTCCACGGTCGCGCGCGGCGCCATGCGCCGGTCGAGAAGGTGGAAGTCCTCGCCCTCGAGAGCGGCGAGCACGGCCTTCAAGCGCATCGGGCTCTCGGGATGGCCGAGCCCGGTGTCGTGTTCGGCGCAGGCCGGATGCGAAAAGACCGCCGTGTGCATTTCAGCCCGCCTTTGCGATCCTGAAGGTGAAGACGCCGCCGTCCTGGGACGAACCGGCCAGGCGGTGCCCGGTCGCCTCGCAGAAGGCGGGAAAATCCCGAAGCGCCGCGGGGTCCGTCGCCTCCACCTCCAGCACGTCGCCCGGAGCGAGCGGCTTCAGCGCCTTGCGCGCCCGCAGCACGGGCAGCGGACAGGTCAGGCCCTTCGCGTCGAGGTGGTGGGTTGCCATTCGGACCAGCCGGTTTCTCCTTCCCGATACTAGCGCCGCCCCGGGCCGCCGGGAACCCCGGAAGGAGCGGGCCGGCGGATCTGCCAGCGGCAGATCAGCGGCGCAGGCGCAAGCCGCCCACCGCCGCCGCCAGCCAGCCCGATATGAAGGCGACGCCTCCGACCGGCGCCACCGCCCCGAGCCAGCGCGGGCCGCCGAGCGCAAGCCCGTACAACGCTCCACTGAACAGCAGGATCCCGACGAGCCAGGCGATCGAGGACACAGCGAAGGCGCGCCCGCCGCCCTCGCGGGCCAGGAACGCGCCGGCGAGCAGGGCCAGGGAATGCCACATGTGATACTGCGCACCCGTGCGCATCCATTCGGCGGCCCGGGGGCCGGCCGCTTCCAGGCCGTGCGCGGCAAAGGCGCCGGCCATGACCGCGAGGCCGGCGTTCAGCGCCGCGACCGCTATCCATGTTCCGAAACGCTCCCTCGTCACGAGTTCCTCGTCCGGTGACCGATGCATCGGCCAGCATGCCGTATTGGCCCGGGACTTGCGAGGATCGGCGCGCCGACGGCGTGGATGCGCCGTGCGCGGGGTATGGCCGCAGCCTGCATTGCAATTTGCGAATCGGGCTGCGAATGTGCGACGGACCAGACGAGGACCATGGTTCACAAGCTAAAGGGAACGTCGGCGGAGACCGCGAGGCTCGAATGCCTCTCGGCCTGGGCTACGGCCCGCGGCGGGCACATCCTGGTCGTCGACGACAGCGAACCGAACCGCATCGTGGCCGCGACCATGCTGGCGCGCAGCGGCTTCACCGCGGAGACCGCCTCCGACGGCGACGAGGCCGTGGCCCTGGCGGGCTGCGGGCGGTTCGACCTGATCCTCATGGACCTCGCCATGCCCGGCCGCAACGGCCTCGATGCGACCCGGGCGATCAGGGCGATGCCGCCGCCCGTCGATACGGTCCCGATCGTCGCCGTCAGCGCCAACGTGGCGCTCGTCGACGAGCAGGTCCGTTGCCGGGAAGCCGGCATGGACGACTGTCTGGCCAAGCCGTTCAACCGCCATCAACTGCTCGGGGCGGTGGCCCGCTGGCTCGGCGGCCCCGGATCCGATGCCCGGCTCGACGGCGCGGCCGTCGAAGGTCTCAGGCGCGATCTCGGGCAGATCGCCTTCGCGCAGGTGGTTTCCGCCTTCCTGGGCGAGAGCTGGCGGTTGGCCGGCCGCATGACGGTGGCCGCGCGGGACGGCGACCTCGACACCGTGCTGCGCACGTCGCAGACGCTCCAGGAGGCGGCTTGCGCCTGCGGGGCCGACGACGTCGGCCGCATGGCCGCGGCCATACGGCAGGCGGCCGTCCTCGGGGACCGCGGCGGCGTGCTCGACGAATGCACCCGCCTCGCCCCGGTTCTCAACGCGACCGCCGACCGCCTGACCGCGATCGCGTCCTGACGCCGCCGGCCGGCCCCCGCCGGATACCGGGGTTCCTCAGGAAAGCCGGGCGCGGTCGTGGGGTGCCAGCAGGTCGAGCTCAG
Source organism: Arenibaculum sp. (assembly GCF_035998295.1). Lineage (NCBI taxonomy): Bacteria > Pseudomonadati > Pseudomonadota > Alphaproteobacteria > Rhodospirillales > Azospirillaceae > Arenibaculum > Arenibaculum sp. Next base: position 25,721 of record NZ_DASYHS010000285.1, read on the forward strand.
GCCCCTTGGGAACGATCCCGGTCGGGTTGATGGTCGCGTGGCTTGCGTAGTAGTGCCGCTTGATGTGGTCGAAGTTCACGGTCTGCGCGATGCCGGGCACCTGGTACAGGTCGCGGACATAGCCCCAGAGGTTCGGGTAGTCGACGATCCGCCTCAGGTTGCACTTGAAATGCCCGTGGTATACGGCGTCGAACCGGATCAGGGTCGTGAACAGCCGCCAGTCCGCCTCGGTCATCCGCGGCCCGGCGAGGAAGCGCTGGCGTTCAAGCCGGTCTTCCAGCCCGTCCAGCGCCGCGAACAACCGGTCGAAAGCCTGCTCGTACACGTCCTGCGCCGTCGCGAACCCCGCCTTGTAGACGCCGTTGTTGACGTCGTCGTAGACCAAGGCATTGACCGCGTCGATCTCGGCCCGCAGCGCCTCGGGATAGAGGTCGAGCGAGGCGTCGCCCCAGGCGTCGAACTCCCGGTTCAGCATCCGGATGATCTCCGCCGACTCGTTGCTCACGATCGTGCGGCGCTGGGTATCCCACAGGACGGGGACGGTGACCCGGCCGGTATGGTCGGGCCTCGCCAGGGTGTAGATCTCGTGCAGGTGCCGCTTGCCGTTGACGAGATCGCCGGTCGCGCCGGGATACTCGCCGAACGACCATCCCTGCTCGCCCATCAAGGGATGGACGACGGACACTCCTATCACGTCGTCTAGGCGCTTCAGCCGGCGAACGACCAGGGTGCGGTGCGCCCACGGGCAGGCCAGAGATACGTAGAGATGGTACCGACCCGGCTCCGCCCGGAAGCCGGTCGACCCGTCCGCGCTGACCCAGTCGCGAAAGACGCTGCTCTCGCGCTTGAAAGCACCGCCGGTCGTCTTGGTGTCGTACCAGCGGTCGTGCCACTTGCCGTCGATCAGCAGTCCCATCGTACTTTTCTCCTAGCCCGCTTCGCGAGCGTCTCCTAGCCCGCTTCGCGGGCGGCTCCTAGCCCGCTTCGCGGGCGGCTCCTGGCCCGCTTCGCGGCGGGCGGTCATTGCCCGCAGGGGCTCGTGCAGCCTCAACCGTGGAGCTTGGCGGTGATCTCGGCGACGTGGCGTCCCTGGAAGCGGGCGCCCTCGAGCTCGTTGTCGCTGGGCAGGCGCGAGCCGTCGCCGGCCGCGATGGTGGTGGCGCCGTAGGGCGAGCCGCCGGTGATCTCGTCCATCCGGGTCTGGCCGGCCCAGGCATAGGGCAGGCCGACGATCACCATGCCCTGGTGCAGCAGCGTGGTGTGGAACGACAGGATCGTGCTCTCCTGGCCGCCGTGCTGGGTCGCGGTCGAGGCGAACACCGAGCCGACCTTGCCGACCAGCGCCCCCTTGGCCCACAGCCCGCCGGTCTGGTCGAGGAAGTTGCGCATCTGCGCCGTCATGTTGCCGAAGCGCGTCGGCGTGCCGAAGATCACCGCGTCGTAGTCCGCCAGCTCGTTCGGGTCCGCGACCGGCGCCGCCTGGTCCAGCTTCACCCCCGCCTTGCGCGCGACCTCCTCCGGCATCAGCTCCGCGACCCGCTTCACCGTCACTTCCGTCCCCGGGACCCCGCGCGCGCCCTCCGCCACGGCCTCGGCCATGCGCTCCACATGCCCGTAGCTCGAATAATACAGAACCAGTACCTTGGCCATCGCTTCGTCCTCGGGTTGTCGTATCTCGTTCAGGTCGTCGGACCAGCCGACTCCCGAGAGATGGGGCATTGCAGGTGCCGCGATAACACCCGAGACTGGCACCAGATCGTTCGGTGGAGCGCAACAGTGGACCGGCTAGACGACATGATCGCCTTCGTCAGCGTGGTGGACTGCCGGAGCTTCACGGCGGCCGCCGAGAAGCTGGGCGTCTCGAAATCCGTGATCAGCCGGCGCATGACGGAGCTGGAGAACCGGCTCGGCGCCCGGCTGCTGAACCGGACCACCCGGCGGCTCAGCATGACCGAGATCGGCCAGGCCTTCTACGAGCGGAGCGTGCGCATCCTCGCCGACGTCGACGATGCCGAAGCGGTGGTGAGCTCCCTGCATGCCTCCCCGCGCGGCGTCCTCAGGATCGCCGCCCCCCTGTCCTTCGGCATGCTCCATCTCGCCCCCGCCCTGCCCGACTTCATGGCGCCCCATCCGGACCTGGAGGTGGAGCTGGACCTGAACGACCGCTACGTCGACCTCGTCGAGGAACGCTACGACGTCGCGGTCCGCATCGGGCGGCTGAAGGACAGCAGCCTCGTGGCCCGCCGCATCGCCCCCAACCGGCGGGTCGTGGTCGGCAGCCCCGGCTATTTCGCCCGGCATGGCCGGCCGGAGCGGCCCGACGACCTGCTGAACCACAACTGCCTGCTCTATACCAACGTCCCGATTGCGGAGCAGTGGCAGTTCCGGGTGGACGGCGTGCAGCGGCCGGTGCGCGCCGCGGGATCGCTGCGCGTCAACAACGGCGAGACCCTGCGCGACGCCGCGGTGGCCGGCCTCGGCCTCGCCATCCTGCCGACCTTCATCTGCGGTTCCGACCTCTCGGCCGGCAGGCTCGAGCCCGTGCTGGTCGGGAACGTGGTCTCCGACAGCGCCGTCCACGCCGTCTATCCCCACGGACGCCACCTGTCGCCGAAGGTCCGCGCCTTCGTGGACTTCATCGCCCGGCGGTTCGGGCCCAAGCCCTACTGGGACTGCGCGCTGGACCCGGAACTGCGCGATACCGCAGCCTAATCTGGGCCGCCTAATCAGAGGAGGCGGGGCGGCTCCTCGGCGAGCGGGGCGATGCAGGCCGCGTCGTCGTTGCGGACGGCGTTCACGCGGGTCGAGACCGGATAGACCTCGAGGCGGTCGTCCGGGCACGGGCGCAGCAGCTTCGCCGCCTCTTCGGCCGGCGTGCCGGGATCGAGCCAGACATCGAAGTCGGCGGGGTCCAGGATCACCGGCATCCGCTCGTGCAGCGGCTGGAGCGTGCGGTTGGCCGTGGTGGTCAGGATCGTGAAGGACTGCATCGGACGCTCGAGCGGCGCGCCCTTAGGCCCCTTCCATACCTCCCACAGCCCGGCGAAGGCGAAGGGGCCGCGGTCGCGGGCGACGATGCGGAAGGGCTGCTTGGCGCCGCCCGGCGAGGCTTTCCACTCGTAGAAGCCGTCGGCGGGCACCAGGCACCGGCGCTCGCGCATCGCATTGCGGAACGAGGCCTTCTCCAGCGCCGTCTCGGCCCTGGCATTGATCATCCGCGAGCCGATGGACGGGTCGTCGGCCCAGAACGGCACGAGCCCCCAGCGCATCACCGCCAGCTCGCGCGCGCCGGTGGCGGCGCCCGTTTCGGTGTCGGCATCGGCATCGGCGTCGCCCCTGGCCCGGCGCCGGACGACCGGCAGCTCCTGGGTCGGGGCGGCGTTGTGGCGGGGCGGAAGGTTCGGCCGTTCCAGGAAATCGAAGACGCGGCCGAGATCCGCGACGGAATGGGTCAGGGTGTAGCGTCCGCACATGGGAACAGTCTAGCGGCTCCGGGCCCGGGGACGCTATGGTCCGGGACGCACGGATGCCGCGGAAAATGTGGAGGATGAGGATGAGCAGGTTCGGATTCGGCCAGGCCGTCGCGCGGACCGAGGACGCGCGCCTGCTGACCGGCCGCGGCCGGTACACGGACGACATCACCCTTCCCGGCCAGATCCATGCGTGCCTCGTGCGCTCGCCCCATGCCCATGCCGACATCCTGGCGATCGACACCCACGAGGCCGGCAAGGCGCCCGGCGTGCTCGCCGTCTATACCGGCGCCGACCTGGAGGCCGACGGGATCGGCCACCTGCCCTGCATGTTCCCGCTGGTCCAGAAGGACGGCTCCCCGCTCGTCACCCCGCCGCGCCCGGCGCTGGCGGTCGGGCGCGTGCGCCATGTCGGCGATCCGGTCGCCCTCGTCGTCGCCGAGACGCTGGCGCAGGCGCGTGACGCGGCCGACCTCGTCTTCGTCGACTACGCCGACCGCCCCGCGGTCGTCGCGGCGGACGAGGCGGTCGAGCCGGGCGCACCCGTCGTCTGGGACGAGGCCCCGGGCAATCTGTGCTTCGACTGGGAGCGCGGGGACGCCGCCGCCACGGACGAGGCCTTCTCCAGGGCGGCCCATGTCGTGGCGCTCGACCTCGTCAACAACCGCATCATCCCCAACCCGCTGGAGGAGCGCGCCTGCAACGGCGCCTGGGACCCGGCGACCGGCAAGATGACGCTCCACGTCGGCAGCCAGGGCGTCCACGGCCTGCGCCGGCAGCTCGCGCGCCACGTCTTCCAGATGCCCGAGGAGAAGATCCACGTCCTGACCGGCGACGTCGGCGGCGGGTTCGGCATGAAGATCTTTCTCTATCCCGAATACGTCCTGGCGCTGTACGCCGCGCGGCGCCTGGGCCGCCCGGTCAAATGGACCTCGGAGCGGGCTGAGGGCTTCCTGTCCGACGACCACGGCCGCGACAACCTCACCCATGCCGAGCTGGCGCTGGACGAGGACGGCCGCTTCCTCGGGCTGCGGGTCCGCACGCTCGCCAATCTCGGCGCCTACCTGTCGAACTTCGCCCCCTTCATCCCGACCGACGGGACCGGCATGCTGGCCGGCGTCTACAAGACGCCCGCGATCCACGTCTCGGTACGCGGCGTCTTCACCAACACTCAGCCGGTGGACGCCTATCGCGGCGCCGGCCGGCCCGAAGCCGCCTACGTGGTCGAGCGCATGGTCGACGCCGCGGCGCGGGCGCTCAACCTGTCGCCGGCCGAGATCCGGCGCCGCAACTTCATCCCGGCCGAGGAGATGCCGTTCCGGACCGCGACCGGCGTCACCTACGACAGCGGCGACTTCCGCCGCAACATGGACGACGCGCTCGCGATGGCGGACTGGGACGGCTTCGCGGCCCGGCGTGCCGAGGCACGGGCGCGCGGGCGGCTGCGCGGCATCGGCCTCAGCACCTATATCGAGGCCTGCTCCGGCGGCGGGCCGGAGCAGGCGACGATCCAGGTCGACGCCGACGCCAGAGTGACGGTGCTGATCGGCACCCAGTCGAACGGCCAGGGCCATGAGACCGCCTACACCCAGATCGTCGCCGACCGGCTGGGCGTTCCGCCTGAGCAGGTCGCGGTCGTCCAGGGCGACAGCGAGCGGATCACGTTCGGCGCGGGCACCGGGGGCTCGCGCTCGATCCCGGTCGGCGGCGCCTCGCTCGCCCGCACGGCCGCGCAGGTGATCGAGAAGGCGCGCGCCAAGGCGTCGGAGATGCTGGAGGCGGCGCCGGTCGACCTGGAGTTCGCCGACGGCGTCTTCACGATCATCGGCACCGACCGCCGGGTCACGTTCCGGGAAGTGGCGCGGGCCGCCGCACCGGCCCCGGACGCCCTCGCCTTCGACGAGGTCGCGCGCTGGAGCCCGCCGGCCGCCACCTATCCCAACGGCTGCCACGTCTGCGAGCTGGAGGTCGACCCCGAGACGGGCACGGTGGAGATCCTGCGCTACGTCGTCGTCGACGATTTCGGCAAGGTGCTGAACCCGTCCATGCTCGCCGGGCAGATCCATGGCGGCATCGCGCAGGGCATCGGCCAGGCGCTGACCGAGCGCTGCGTCTTCGACCGCGAAAGCGGGCAGCTGCTGACGGGGTCGCTGATGGACTACGCCCTGCCCCGCGCCGATACCCTGCCCTTCGTCGAGCTGGCGCTGAACGAGGTCCCGTGCCGCACCAACGCGCTCGGCATGAAGGGCGCCGGCGAGGCCGGCGCGATCGGCGCGCCGCCGGCCGTCATCAACGCGCTGGTCGACGCGCTCGCGGAGCGCGGCGTCACCCACGTCGACATGCCGGCCACGCCGGAGACGATCTGGCGGCTGGCACGCGGCACCCCCGCGGCGGCCGCGCCCTGACGTTCCAAGACGCGCCGCGATGCGGAACATGTACCGCATCGCGGCGTACAGGCCTATGCTGGCCCCAGCCCAAACCAGCCGAGGCGACATGCCCGACAAAGTCCTGCACGACCTCCTCGCCCACACCCGCTCCATCGCGCGCGAAGCCGGCAACGTCATCATGCGCTACTACCTCGACGGCGCGGCGGCGAGCATGAAGGCCGACGGCAGCCCGGTCACGGCGGCCGACCACGCGTCGGAGGCGGTGATCCTGCCGGCGCTCCGGCATCTGGCGCCGGCCATCCCCGTGATCTCGGAGGAGCAGCACGCGGCCGGGCGGAGCGTGGAGGTCGACGGCGAGTTCTGGCTGGTCGACCCCCTCGACGGCACCCGCTCCTTCGTCGACCGGACCGACGAGTTCACGGTCAACATCGCGCTCGTGCGCGGGGGCCGTCCGGTACTGGGCGTCATATACCTGCCGGTTACCGGGGATTTCTACGCCGCCGCCGGGCCCGGAACGGCCGTGGCCTGCCACGACGGGCGGGAGCGCCCGGTCTTCGCCCGCAAGCCGCCGGCCGCGGGCCTGACCGTGCTGGCGAGCCGCAGCCACGGCGACGAGAAGAAGCTGGCCGACTTCCTGGCCGGCCGCACGGTGGCGGAGCAGCTCCGCTCCAGCAGCGCCTTGAAGTTCTGCCTGCTGGCCGAGGGCAAGGGCGACGTCTATCCCCGCTTCGGCCAGACCGGCGAGTGGGACACGGCGGCCGGACAGGCGATCGTCGAAGCGGCCGGCGGCATGGTCGAGACGCCGGAAGGCGAGACGCTCACCTACGGCAAGCCGGGGTTCATGAACGGCCCCTTCGTCGCCTGGGGCCGCCGCTGAGGGTTCAGGACGCGGCGATCTTGACCGCCGCGCCGCCCATGACCGTGCCGGTCACCCGGTTCAGGACGCGCACGGCCCCGGGCGTCCCGAACAGGCGCCGGGCGCGCGCCGCGAGCGCGATGTAGCCGAGGAAGACGACGGCGAGGATGGACAGGGTGACGGCGGCCAGCTCGACCAGGCCGACCAGCCCCACCTGCTGCAGGTCGAGCAGGTTCGGCAGCAGGGCGATGTAGAACAGCATCGTCTTCGGATTGCCGAGCGTCAGCGCCAGCCCGCCCAGGAACAGGCGGCCCGACCGGCCGGCCGCGGGAGCCGGCCCGTCCTGGAAGGTCATGGCCGGCGCCGTCCACAGCTTCCATGCCAGGTACAGCAGGTAGCAGGCGCCGGCGTATTTCAGGCCGAGGAACACCCAGCCGAGCGTCTGGGCCAGGGCCGCCAGCCCGAGCACCGCGAAGGACAGCCAGACCACGTCGCCGAGCGCGATCCCGGCGGTGAAGGCGATCGAGCCGCGGGCGCCATGCCCGAGCACGCGGGCCACGATGGCAGCGATGGCCGGCCCAGGCGTGGCCGCCGCGACGGCCAGCGCGAGCGCGAATCCAGCCAGGGAGATGGGGTCGAGCATGGAACGTTCCTCATGATGCGGAGAGGAGGATACCTGTCCCGCGGGGTCCGGGAAAACGGTTCCTTCGATGCCGATCCACCGGCGGTCCAGGCCACCGGGCTACCCCTTCGGAAGTAGCGTTTCGCCCCTCTTGCGCAATGCCGGGTTGGCCTGCCGCTTGGTACAACGGCGTCATGACCCAAGATGACCGACTCCGCCTCATCGACTATCTGGAGCGACTCGGCGAGCAGAAGGTGCGGCTCTACTCCGGCATCGACTGCGCGCGCTTCTTCGGCGGCTGGCAGCAGGCCGAGGTGGTCGAGGACTGGCTGGACGGCCGCGCGCACGGCCGGCGCCGGCGACCGGCCTTCGGACTGCCGTTCGGGCGGATGCGCGCGTAGAGGCCGCCGCTCGACCGGCGCTCAGTCACCGGCGATGCCGGATGAAGGCGGCCGGCAGGGCCTTGATCTTCTCCAATTCGTCACGGAATGACACGGGCCGCCCGGGCGCGGCCGGCCCGGCCCCGATCTTCTGCGGCAGAGCAGCGGGCGTGTCCAAGGGGTTCTTCTCGTTCCGGCCGAAATGAGAACACGTTAGTTCAGCAGTCAAGTAATCGGAATGCGCGAATATCCCCTCTCCCGTGCAACGGAAGAGGGAAAGTTTTCCTTTCGGAGATTCTGACAGGAGCTTCCATGCCACCGCCCATCGCCTTCGCCACGGCCGTCCTGGCCGTCATCGCCTCAATCGGTCCGGCGGGTGCCGCCGGGGGCGACGCCGATGCCGGGCGACGGATCGCGGAAGAACACTGCGCATGGTGCCACGCCGTCGCCGGCCCGGGTCCGGGGCCGGTCGCCCAGGCGCCCGCCTTCAGCAGCTTCGGCAGGAACTGGCCGGTCGAAGCGCTCGCCGAGGCGCTGGCCGAGGGCATCGTGGTCGGCCATTCACAGGTCCGGATGCCGGAATTCGTGCTGTCGCCGGAAGCGATCGAAGACCTGCTCGCCTACCTCGCGTCCGTACAGGAGTGACGGTCCTTCCGCCGGTCCCCGCTCAGACGCTGCCTGCCCGCTCGATCACGAGCACCCGGGCTCCTCCCACAGGATGTGCGACATGCTCGTCGCCGTCCTGCGCGTGAAAGATGTCGCCCGTGTTGAGCCGGTGGATCTTCTCGACGCCGTCCTGCCGCGTATGCATGTCGACGGCGCCGTCGAGCACCACGAAGACCTCCGGGCCATCGTTCACGTGCCATTTGTACGGCTGATCGGTCCAGTGAAGGCGGACCGTGGCATCGCCGATACGTTCGATGTCCAGAGCTTCCCAGGCTCTGGAGCCGGTGAAGGTCGCGGGGACGATGGTGCGCATGTGCCGTGTTCTCCAACTGACGGTGACGACCTGACCGATCACCAAGCCGTGTCTACCACTTTCCCGGACCGGGACCATACCGCCGTCCGAGCTTGACACAACTGGCCGCAGCAACTTATTACGGTCAGTAACTTACTATGAGTAAGGAACGACCGTCCGTGCGCCAAGCGCCGGAAGGCTTGCCGCACAGCTGCAAAAGGCCCCTCCTCATGACTACGAAAGCAACCGCCCCGGTCCTCATTCTCGGTGGAACCGGAACGGTCGGCACCCGGACAGCGCAGACCCTTCGACAGCTCCATCCCGACCTTCCGATAGCGATCGGCGCCCGCGACCAGGATAGATGCCGTGCGCTGGCGGCCGAGATCGGCAACGCGCACGCCACGCCGGTCAACCTGGGGCGCGCGGACCTGGGCCTCGCCCGGGATGCGTCATACCGCGCGGTGGTGGCGGTGCTGAAGGAGAACACCCTCAATCCGCTGCGATACGCCCAGTCGAAGGGCCTGCCCTATCTCAGCATGGCCGACGGCGCGTTCGAGATCGGCCCGGCCGTCGCGCGCCACGTCCACAGGCCCGCCAGCGCCCCGATGATGCTGGCGAGCCATTGGGCGGTCGGCATGGCGACCATGCCGGCGCTCCACTTCGCCGGGGAGTTCCGCGCCGTCCATACCATCGAGATCGCGGTACTCATGGACCCGGAGGAAGCGATAGGCCCGATGGCGACCCAGGACGTCGAACAGTTGATGCAGAACTCTCCCCGTCCGTTGCTGCTCGACGACGGGACGTGGCGCTGGGTCGGCGAGCAGGTCGCGACCCGGCGCGTCGAGAACATGGCGGGAGAGGAGGTCGAGACGCACGCCATGACGGTGCTCGACACCGTGAGCCTTGCGGCCGCGACCGAGGCGCGTTCGGTCCGCATGGACTTCGGCGTCGCTCAAAGTGCCAGCCGCCGCCGCGGCGGAGTGCCGTCGCATGAGATGATCATCGAGATCGAAGGCGAGCGGAAGGACGGAAAGGTCGGGCGCCTGCGCGTCGACATCGAGAGCCCGCAGGGGGTCACGGGACTGTCGGCGCTGGGCGTGTCCCTGGGCGTCGAGCGGCTTCTCGGCCTGGCCGGCGGCGCCCCGGCGGCGCCGGGCCTCCACTTCCCCGAAACCCTGATCGATCCGGTTTATGCACTCGCGCGCCTGGAAGAGTTCGGCGGCCGGGTCCGGCCGGCTCCCTTCGCCACCGGGGCGGGTGCGGCTGCGTCCCCGGACTGACCGCCTCCGGGGCTCGTGGACACCGGGCTATGCGGGGTCGGGGTAGCGGATGGCGACGACCTCGACTTCGCGCATCCCCGCCGGCGTCCGGATGGCGACGGTGTCCCCGACTTCGGCCTTCAGGAGCGCGCGGGCGATCGGCGAGATCCAGGAGACCCTCCCTTCCGCCATGTCGGCCTCGTCGGCGCCGACGATCGTGACGGTCTTCTCGCTGTCGTCCTCGTCGGCATAGGTCACGGTGGCGCCGAAGAAGACCCGGTTCCGGTTGGGTTGCCGGGCCGGGTCCACGATCTCGGCGATCTCGAGGCGCTTGGTCAGGAAGCGGACCCGGCGGTCGATCTCGCGCAGGCGCTTCTTGCCGTAGATGTAGTCGCCGTTCTCCGACCGGTCGCCGTTGCCGGCCGCCCAGGACACCACCTCGACCACCTTGGGCCGCTCGACGGTCCACAGGTGCTTGAGTTCCTCCTGCAGGCGCCGGTGGCCGGCCGGCGTGATGTAGTTCCTGGGCGCCTCGCTACTCCCGCCGTCGCCCCCGCCCCCGCCTCCGCTTCCCGCAGGCCGCTTGCGCACCGCTCTCAACGCCATCCCGTTCGTAGCTCCGTCCCCGTCGTGCGACGTCGGCGGGATAGCACCCCCGGAGCGTCGCTGGAAGAGGAACCCGGCGCGCCGGCGCCCGAAACTTTTTTGATCTCGGGAGTGGAATAAACCAAAGGACGGCTCCGTTCACGAGGGCATCAGGTCATCACGGCACGCGCCGGTGGATCGACCCTAGGCCGCAAGGCGGCATCGCCGCCCCTGCAGGCCGGAAAGGTCCCTTTCGGCGCCTGATTGCCGGACCCCCCGCGCGCCCCGCTCAGGGCACGCGTCACAAGAGGAGGGAAGATCATGCGTAACAAACTTCTGCTGTCGAGCGCCCTCGCCCTCGCGCTGTCCATCCCCGCGGTCGCGGCGGCCCAGCAGGCCCCGACGACGCAGCCCGCCCCGGAAGCCGAAGCGACCGTCGCGGCGCCGGAGCAGGGCCAGGCCACGGGCGGCGCCAACGTGACCGTGATCCCGCCCCAGGAAGACGCCGAGGCCGCGACCGGCGCCGAGCAGGCGGTCGAAGGCGAGGCCCTGGAGACCGAGACGGAGGGCGAGACCCTCGCGACCGAGGAGATCGAGGTCGAGGCCGAGCCGGCCGATGCCGCGGCCACGACCCCCGAGACGACGACCGAGGCGACGGCCGAAACGACCACCGAGACGACCACCGGTTCCAGCATGAGCGCCGGCTCGGGCGTCGAGGTGAGCGCCGACGACATGATGGGCCGCCCCGTCATGGGCACGGACGGCCAGCAGCTCGGCGAGGTCTCGGACGTGATCGTCGATCCCGAGACCATGGAGATGCGCCGCCTGGTGATCGACAGCGGCGGCTTCCTGGGCTTCGGCGCCAAGAGGATCGCGCTCGACCGCGACCAGGTCGAGATCCGTCCCGAGGAGGGGATCATGGCCCGCGAGCTGACCCGCGAGGATGTCGAAGCCTTGCCGGAATTCGACCCCGAGGGCGAGACGGCGTCGCTCGACCAGCCCGAGCCGACCACGCCTGCCCCGGCCGGCGGCATGGCGCCCGCGCCCGCGCCCGCACCGGCCGCCCAGTAAGGGACCGGCCACGCAGACGGCGGGGAATGCGGCGACGCATTCCCCGCCGTC